>JALSVQ010000165.1 GCA_027073495.1 Flavobacteriaceae bacterium
TAGCAGCAGCAGGTATGCTTTACTTAATATTATCAGGTAAATCTGATTTTACTACTATAGGAGGTTTTGCTTCTAATGGTTACGGGAGTTTGTCTCCTGATGGTTATAGTATGACTGCAGCACTTGTTGCGGAGTTTATACTTACAGGTTTTTTTCTATTGATAATCTTAGGAAGTACCAATGAACGTGCACCAAAAGGATTTGCGCCTATAGCTATTGGTCTAGGACTAACGTTGATACATTTAATAAGTATCCCAATTACCAACACTTCTGTAAATCCTGCTCGTTCTACAAGTCAGGCATTGTTTGCAGGAGGAGAATATGTATCACAGCTTTGGTTGTTTTGGCTTGCGCCAATAGCAGGCGCCATATTTTTTGGTATGATTCACAAAGCTTTTTTTGATAAAGATTAGCCGTTTAAAGTATCATAGCACTATTGAAGCCATTATTTACATATAAATAATGGTTTTTTATTTTTGTTCGCATAAAAGTATTCTATCTTTTAAAAATCAAGCTATTGTTATGTTTTAAATGTTTTAAAATTGTTAGCCAAATCTTTTTCTCTTTTGTCTTATTACTAATAAGTAGGTATCATGATTCTTTTTAAAATATAATACGTTCTGAAAAAGGTTTTTAGCCGTCGTACTGTTTTATTGATAAAAATGCTTTACTTTTGCAGAAATAATAATAATTAAGATTATGGCAAAGAGTATTCAAGACTTGAAAAAGAACATCAATTATGTTTTTAGTGATATTATAGAAACATGTTATATAGTAGATGCTACCAATGGAAACACGACATCTGCTGATACAGATGCAATCATTACTGAAGCGATAGCAAATTTTGATAGTTTAATCAAAAAAGTAAATGATAAAAAACCAACAAACAAAAAAGCGCATTTCAAAGCTGTAGAGCAAGAACTCGAAGCAACTGTTAATGCTTTGATTGCAAAAGTAAACAAACTCGGTTAGTTTATTTTTCGTACAAAAGTTTTAAATTGGAAGTCATAAGCATCTTTAACAGTTGCCTTATGACTTTCTTTTTTGGTTAATTGCCAAGCTGAATAGTCTATTTCTGGGAAAAAAGTATCAGCTTCTCCTTCAAAATCAACAAAGGTTAGTTCTAGTTTGTTAGCAAGTGAGATGGCTTGTTTGTAGATAGAAGCACCGCCGATTATAAAGCATTCTGTGTCTTCACATAAAGCAATGGCTTGTTGTAAACTATTTACTACTTTACATCCAGCTGCTTGATAATTCTCGTTTCTAGTAATAATTATATTAGTACGATTGGGCAATGGCCTTCCAATAGATTGGTAGGTTTTTCTACCCATTATAATAGTGTGTCCTGTAGTTAACGCTTTGAAATGTTTTAAATCGGAAGACAATTTCCAAAGTAATTTGTTATCCAAACCTATTTCATTACGCTTACCAATGGCTGCAATGATAGTTATAGTTTTCTTTTTGAATGCTGTTTTTTTTAAAGCTGTCATTATTTTAAATAGATACCTTACCTTTAATATGCGGATGCGGATTGTAATTTTGCAATTCAAAATCTGAAAAATCAAAATCAAAAATAGATTGTATTGCTGGATTTATTTTTATTGTTGGTAGCTTCCGTGGTTCACGTTTGAGCTGTTCGGCTACTTGTTCAAAATGATTGCTATATATATGAGCGTCGCCCAATACGTGAATAAAATCTCCTGCTTCAAGACCAGTCACTTGCGCCATCATCATAGTAAGTAGTGCGTAGGAAGCAATATTAAAGGGTACGCCCAAAAAAATATCTGCCGAGCGTTGATAGAGTTGGCAAGATAGTTTGCCATTAGCTACATAAAATTGAAAAAAAGCATGACAAGGCGGTAAAGCAGCTTTGTTATTGGCTACATTTTCAGCAAAAGATACTGTTGTGTCTGGAAGCACTGATGGATTCCAAGCTGAAACAAGCATGCGCCTGCTATTGGGATTGTTTTTTATAGTATCAATTACTTCTTTTATTTGATCAATACCTTCATTGTTCCAATTACGCCATTGTGCCCCGTAAACAGGGCCAAGATTGCCATTTTCATCTGCCCAAGCATCCCATATTTTTACACCATTATCTTTAAGGTAATTGATATTGGTATCACCTTTCAGAAACCATAAGAGTTCATAAATAATAGATTTTAGATGCAACTTTTTGGTTGTAAGCATGGGAAAACCTTTGCTTAAATCGAAGCGCATTTGATATCCAAAAACACTTTTGGTTCCTGTTCCTGTGCGGTCTCCTTTTGTATTGCCAGTTTGCATTACATGAGATACTAAGTCAAGGTATTGTTTCATAGGTATTTTGGTCTAAAAAAAATTAATGTTTGATTTCGCTTATTTTTTCAGGATTGTGTTTGTATTTAAAAACCAAAGCAAACAAAACAGCAAGAACTAATGCATAGATAGCAAAAACACCCCAAATTGTTCCCCAGTCTCGACTAATTAATTCTCCTTTTTCATAAACAGAATATTTCTGAACAATATAGCCACTTCCAAGACCTCCTAATATAGCGCCAACACCATTGGTTAGTAATATGAACAAGCCTTGAGCAGAACTTCTAAATTTACTATCTGTTTCTGTTTCTACAAATAATGAACCTGAAATATTAAAAAAGTCAAATGCAGCTCCATAAACTACCATAGACATAATTAAATAACCCGCACCAATACCTTCTGGAGAGCCGATACCGAACAACCCAAAACGTAGAAACCAAGCAAGCATGCTCATAATCATAACTGTTTTGATTCCAAATTTCTTCAAGAAAAATGGAATAGTCAAAATAAATATTGTTTCTGAAACTTGAGATAATGCTATAAATGTATTGGCATTGGTAACGGCAAAAGAATTTGGAAAATCTTTAGTAAAACTTCTCATAAATTCAGATGCCCAAGCATTTGAAATTTGTAAAACTACACCAAGTAAGGTTGCAAATATAAAAAACACTGCCATTTTATATTCTTTGAATAAAGAAAAAGCATCTAATCCTAAACGTTCCTCAAAAGATTTATTTTCTGATGTAGATAAAGGAATATTTGGTAAAGTAAAAGCAAATAAACCAAGAACCAAAGAAATTGCAGCTGCAAAATAAAATTGAATATTACTGCTTGCCCAACCAAAAGTACCAACTGCAACTTCTGCAACAATAAAACCAATTGTTCCCCAAACACGTATTTTTGGAAAAACCTTTACAACATCATAATTGTTTTTTTCAAGCAAACTGTAAGAAACTGAATTAGCCAATCCTAAAGTAGGCATGTACATCGATAAATAACCGAGCATTAACCAGAAAAAAGTATCATAATCTTGTGTTTGAGCTAGGTAAACCATAAACCCAGCTCCTATAATATGCAAAAGACCAAGTACTTTTTGAGCGTTTAGGTATTTATCTGCTATTATTCCAACTATAGCAGGCATCACAAGAGAAGCAAGTCCTAAAGTAGTAAATGTTTTACCGATTTGAAAACCTTCAAAATGCAAGGTACCTCCAAGATATCCTCCTAATGAAATAAGCCAAGCTCCAAAAACAAAAAGTTCTAAGAAATTGAGAATCGTTAATCTTAATTTGATATTCATAATTGTATTATTTTATTCATTTTTACGTTTTTCTATTTCATCGCGGTATTTTGCTGCTAGTTCATAATCTTCTTCACTAACTGCTTTTTCGAGTTGTTCTTCGAGCTCATCGCGTGTCATATCTTCGAGCTCGTCTTGCTCAAAGAGTACATTGGCCAATATTTCTTCAAGTTCTAAATCTGCCTCAAGTTCTTCGGCTTCAAGTTCTTCAGATTCTTCAATCTCAAGACTATCTTCTATCAACAATCCTGCTTGGTCTAAGATGCCTTCGTAAGTAAAGATTGGCGCTTCAAAACGCACTGCTAGCGCCACAGCATCCGATGTTCTGGCATCTATGATTTCCTCAATACCATCGCGTTCGCAAATTAGGCTGGAGTAAAATACGCCATCGACCAATTTATGAATAATTACTTGCTTGACCGAAACATCAAAACGATCGGCAAAATTTCGAAACAAATCGTGCGTTAAAGGTCTTGGAGGTTTTATTTCGTTTTCCATAGCAATGGCTATTGATTGTGCTTCAAAAGCGCCAATAACAATAGGTAAGCTGCGGTCACCATCTTTTTCTGTAAGTACAAGCGCATAAGCTCCCGTTTGGGTTTGACTATAAGATATGCCTTGAATATTTAATCGTACTAAACTCATTTATTTGGATTAATTAATAAGCATTTGCATTATTAATAAATTAAAAATATAAAAAAACTGTCTAACTAAGGATTTATAAATCATTAATTAGACAGTCCTTAATTTCAAGGCACAATTTAGCAAAAATTATCCATTTTGTGCTTTAAAAGCTTTTAACTTTTCAACAAGTGCGGGAACAACTTCAAAAGCATCGCCAACTACACCATAATCAGCAGCTTTGAAGAACGGCGCTTCTGGATCAGTGTTAATAACTACTTTTACTTTAGAAGAATTTACACCAGCTAGATGCTGAATTGCTCCAGAAATACCGATAGCAATATACAGGTTTGAGGCTACTTGTTTTCCTGTTTGCCCAACGTGCTCTGCATGTGGACGCCATCCTAAGTCAGCAACGGGTTTAGAACAGGCTGTTGCTGCGCCTAATATTTCTGCTAGTTCTTCTAGCATTCCCCAGTTTTCTCCACTTTTGAGTCCGCGACCTCCAGATACAACAATATCTGCATCTGCTATAGTTACTTTTCCAGTTGTTTTATCAACTGCAGTTCGTTTTATTTTGCTAGCTATAAATGTAGGTTCAAAATCTACTGCAGTTCCAGCTACAGGGTTTTCGTGTACTCCAAAAGCATTTTTAGCTAAACCGATTACTTTGTTTGTAGTGTTTAATGCAACATTGGCAAATGCTTTATTTGAAAACACTTTGCGTTTGATTACAAACGGGCTTGTACTTTCTAAACTCACGGCATTGGAAGCATAAGCGGCATCTAGGCTAACTGCAACTAACGGTGCTAGATAATAACCATTAGCATTTAAACTAATGATAACCGTATCTGCACCTTCTTGCTCAGCTGCTTGTTTTATGATATTAGCATAAACATTGGCATCTGAAGTGTTTAATGCTTCGTTGTTAACGCGCAACACTTTGTCTGCTCCATATGTATAAAGTGGAGACACATCATCCATGTAAACACTCAATACGGTAAGATCTGTTTCTAATGCATTGGCAACAGTACGTCCAAAACTTGTTGCTTCAAATGCGGTTTTATTAAATTTTCCTCCCGAAGATTCGGCAAAAACTAATACTGACATAATTTTATATTTTTGGCATAGCTCAAGGCTATATTATTGTTTGGGTTAAATAACTTTTGCTTCGTTGTGTAATAAACTAATCAATTCATCAAGATTATCAGCATCAACTAGTTTTACAGCACCTTTGGTAGCTGGTTTTTCAAATTTTACAGTTTCTACTTCACTAGCAGCGGCTACTGCAGGAACTACTTGTAATGGTTTTTTACGAGCCATCATTATTCCGCGCATATTTGGAATACGCAAATCTGCTTCTTGTACAATCCCTTTTTGGCCACCAATAATAAGAGGTAAATTGGTTTCTAATGTTTCTGAACCACCATCTATTTCGCGTATTGCAGTGGCTGTGTTTTCAGCTATTTCTAAACCTACGCAAGCGTTGATAAAACTGTAATCTAGTAATCCTGCCATAAAACCAGGGACCATAGCGCCATTGTAGTCGATAGATTCTTTTCCTGCCAAAACAAGATCATAATTGCCGTTTTTGACTACTTCAGCAAGTTGTTTTGCTACAAAAAAGCTATCTGTTGCTGATGCATCTACACGAATAGCATCATCTGCTCCTATGGCTAACGCCTTACGTAAAGTTGCTTCTGTTTCTTGTGTTCCTACATTTACTACTGTTACACTTGCGCCTTGTTTTTCTTTGAACCACATGGCACGCGTTAAACAATATTCATCCATAGGGTTAATCACATATTGCACGCCATTTTTATCAAATTGCGTATCATTTTCTGTGAAATTTATCTTAGAAGTCGTGTCTGGAACGTGACTTATACAAACTAATATTTTCATAAAATATAATGCTTAAAATTAATTTTTCTCTTGTGCTACAAATTTACAAAAAAAATAGTTAAAAATGCTATGCATGCATAATATTTTTTTAATAAAAAGAAAGCATTATCTTTGTTAAACAATGAATATTAGAAAAACGATGAAAAATATAATTATAACAGGAACGAGTAGGGGAATAGGTTTTCAACTTGCTAAGCTATTTGCTAATCGAGGACATCAAGTATTGGCATTGTCACGAAATAATGTGCCGTTATTAGAAGAAGAAAATATTACAGCACTGTCAGTAGATTTGGTACAAGAAGCAAGTTTTAGTATCATTACAGATTTTGTTAAAAAAAATTGGAAACAAGTAGATATTATTATTCATAATGCAGGTGTTTTGGTTAATAAACCCTTTGCAGAAACCAATTTAGCAGATTTTCAAAAAGTGTATAGTGTCAATGTATTTGCTATTGCTATGTTGACCAAAGCGGTATTACCATATTTAATTAAAAAAAGTCATGTAGTAAGTATAAGTAGTATGGGTGGCATTCAAGGTTCTGTAAAATTCCCAGGTTTGGCTGCCTATAGTTCATCCAAAGGAGCTGTAATCACACTCTCCGAATTGCTAGCCGAAGAGTATAAAGAACGTCAAATAGCATTCAACACGCTTGCTTTAGGCGCGGTACAAACAGAAATGCTAGCTGAGGCTTTTCCAGATTATCAAGCGCCAACATCGGCAGAAGAAATGGCACATTATATTTATGATTTTGCTTTAAAAGGTGCTATATATCATAATGGAAAAACCATTCAAGTGGCTAATTCTACGCCTTAATATTTTACTTTGAAATGGAAAAAACACTAGTAAAATATATTCCAGAACGTGCCGTTGCACCTATAATAGCACTTATAAAAGCACACAAAGTACAATTGAGTATCGTGCCCAAACGACGTACCAAACACGGTGATTATAGACGTTTGCCCAATGGGCAACATCAAATAACTATTAATGGCTCTGAAAATCAGTATCAATTTTTGCTAACTCTGGTACATGAGTTTGCTCATTTGGTAGCAATAGAAAAATATGGCAATACTATAAAACCTCATGGCAACCATTGGAAGCGTACATTTCAAGAGCTTTTAGTACCTTTTATACAAAATAGTATATTTCCTGAGCGTTTACTGCCTTATATTATTCATTATATAAAAAATCCAAAGGCGAGTACAGATACCGATGCAGCACTTGCTGTTGCGCTCAAAAATTATGATAAACAAAGCCAATCTGCTTTTCATTATGTATTTGAATTGCCCGAAGGGAGTGTTTTCAGAACAGAAAATGGGCGTTTATTTAAAAAAGGGAAAATACGTCGTAAGCGCTTTGAATGCCTTGAAATAAATGGAGGAAGAACCTATATATTTAGTCCAAATGCACAAGTAGAACTTATAAAATAAATTAGCGTTTCTAATAGACCTTTTTTGCTAGTTTAAAAAAATTAATAACATCTAATCATACTGTTTTTGTACTAAGGAATAACAATCAAGAAAAATAATAAGTTATTGAAATTAACTATTTTACAAGGGACATAGACTTTATATCCTGAATAGAATAGAATCTAATAGCGCGATTTCATCCTATTAAAAAAATCTTTACTTTTGTAGCAAATAGCAATACATGAAAAAAACATTACGAATAGGGCATCGAGGAGCACGTGCTTATGCATTAGAAAACACCTTGCTTTCTTTTCAAAAAGCATTAGATTTAGGCTGTGATGGTATTGAATTAGATATTCACCTTTCCAAAGACAATAAACTCGTAGTCATTCACGATGATACTGTAGATAGAACCACAAAAGGAACAGGGTTAGTCAAAGATTTTTCATTATTATCCCTTCAAAAATTAGGTATTCCGTCACTTGATGACGTGCTTATATTGGTTGATAAACGCTGCATGGTAAATATAGAGATCAAAGCCAATTTTGTTTTTGATATTTTGAATACTACCATAATAGAAGCTGTAAAAAATGGGTGGCGTTACGAGCAGTTATTGGTTTCGTGTTTTAACCATCAAGCATTGCATCAAATACGGCAATTGAATAAAGCAATTTGTCTTGGTGTGCTTACCGAAACAAGCATAGAAGAAGCCCTTGGAACTGCAAAACAGTTAGATGCCTTTGCTGTTCATCCTGATTATACATTACTTAATAAGACTAATTGTCAACTAATTCAAAAAGCAGGCTTCAGAGTTTTTCCTTGGACAGTCAATGAACCACAAGATATCGCAAATATGAAAGCATTAGGTGTAACAGGTATTATGTCTGATTATCCTGATAGGATATCATAAGAAATAGTATCTTTGCTTTTTATTTTAAAACTTTTATTAAAAAAATGATTTACAAAATACGCGTTATATTTGATAGTAAGGAAGATATCTTTAGAGATATTGCTATTGATGCTAATGATACATTAGAAGATTTGCACAATACCATCACACAAAGTTTTGGTTTTGAAGGTAACGAAATGGCTTCGTTCTATATGAGTGATGAGCTTTGGGAACAAGGTAATGAAATTCCACTTTTTGATATGAGCGAAAGCTTAATTCAAAATCCTACGATGAGTAATACAAGTATTGTGTCTGTTTTTCCTCATAAAAATGATAGAATGCTTTATGTATATGATTTTTTATCTATGTGGACATTTTTTGTAGAACTTTTTGAAATAGAAGAACCTGAATCTGGCGTGACTTATCCTGTTGTGGCTACTGTTTTTGGTCAACTTCCAGAAACAGCTCCAGATAAAGAATTTATAGCCGAAAATGAATTTGATGAAGACCAAGAAGAAGACTATGATGATGGTGCTTTTGATGAATATGACTACTATAACTAATACAATTTTGAACAAATGCTAAACCTTTACAATCTCCATATAGAAGAATTATACTTGCACCAAGTAGGTAATAAAAACAAAAATGAAGCTTTGGTGCTTTCTGACAGTCAGCAAGAATTAAATGACGAATCTAATGCGCTATTAAAACAGTTTTTTACCAAGCAGTTTATGCAAAAAGAAGAAAACTACTTTCATTTTGAGCACGAAACAGATTTAGAATTTCACAGTTTGTACAATGCAGTAAGTAATATATTTGACGCACCTCATAATTTGGGGGGAGCGTCTAAAGAAATAGCAAAATTGCTCTATGCTGCTTCTGATCATCAGCACATAAAAAGCGGGGAACTATTTGTGACCTATTTTACCAATGTGGTTATAGACAATGAGAAAGTAGAAGCCATCGGTATTTTTAAAAGTGAGTTAAAAAATCCATTTTTAAAATTCAATGCGCAAGGTAATCAAGTACAAATGTTACTTGATGAAGGCGTAGATTTGAACAAACTAGACAAAGGTGCTTTGATTTTTAACACTGAAAAAGAAGCTGGATACCGTATACTTTCTGTAGATTCAAATCGTTATGACACTAAGTATTGGCTGGAAGAGTTTTTGGCAGTAGCACCTTTTGAAGATGCGATATTTCAAACCAAAAAATATTTAAAATTCTGTCAAGATTTTGCCAAAGATGTAGTGCTTCCTGCGGAAGATAAGAAAGAAGAGGTGCTCTTTATGAACCGTTCTATGAACTTCTTTGCAAAAAATGATCAATTTGAAGAATCAAATTTTATCAATGAGGTGATAGAAAACCCAGATTTAGTACCTGAATTTAGACACTATAAAGAGTCGCAAGCACCAAAATATAAAATAGAAGATTTAACAACCTTTCCAATAGCTAATAATGCCGTGACTGCAGCTCGTAAAAAAGTAAAAAATCTAATAGCATTAGATACCAATGTACAGCTAAAACTTGATTTTATTAATCCCGAATCTGCAGATAAATTTCTTGAAAAAGGTTGGGATGAAGAACGTCAAATGTACTATTATTTAGTCTATTTTAATAAAGAAATAAAAAGCTAAAAAGAAGTTTTATTAAATTTTTATGTAAATTGGCATATTATTTGAATAACAATCTTTTAGATAAATAAGAAACGCATGAAAAAACAACTGTTAGTACTCATTTTTATACTTTTTGCAAGTTTAACCTTTGCACAAAAAAAATATGAAGCACACGAAGTAAAAGCTGGAGAAACTTTGTATTCTATTGCTATACAATATAATACTTCAGTAAAAAAGATATTAAAATACAACCCTAGTATTGGTAAAGAAACTGAATTGCCTTTAGGTCAACTATTGATTATTCCTTCGAAACAAAAAATAAAAGAGACAGCTGCATATAAAATACATTATGTAAAAAAAAGAGAAACACTGTTTGGACTTTCGCATAAATACAATGTAACCGAAGACGCGATACAGCAAGCAAACCCAATCATAAAAGAAAAAGGATTGATGTGTGGTTTAGAACTACGTATTCCAAACCAAAACGCTACTAATACAGTGCCAACAACTTCAAAAGATACTGATATAAAAACAACTAATGCAGTAATGCATACCGTTACAAAAGGGGAAACCATCTACAGTATTACGCATCAATATGGTATTAGTAAGGAAGAATTGCACAAGCTAAACCCACAAATCAAAGGGACTGATTTACCAATAGACACTGTTCTCTTGATAAGAAAAACACAGCAAACAGTAGAAACAGCTACGGTAAAAACAGATACTATTTTTACCAAACACATAGTGTTGCCTAAAGAAACTGTTTATAGTATTACACATTTATACAACATTCCAAAAGAACAATTAATAGCGCTCAATCCCAATTATCCAGAATTAAAAAACAACGTGTTACATCCTGACGATGTGCTTATTGTTAAGAAAATAATTATAAAAACAGATGCTGTAACAAACAGTATTGACACTACATTTGTAGCAGAAAAAAAATCATTTTTATCACGAATTATAAAAGGCAAAACACTAGATGTAGCCTTGTTACTTCCTATAGATTTAAAGAATTTAGACACTTCAAACACAGAGAATTTACAAAAAAAATTAGAAAACAAAGCACTTAATCGCGTGTTAGATTATTACAATGGAAGCGTACTTGCAATAGATTCTATAGCAAAATTAGGGGTGAATGTATCTGTTGATGTTTATGATACAGCATCTAATAAATCCGTAGCATTATTAAAATTGATTCGTGAAAACAAACTAATAAATAAAGACGTCATTGTTGGACCTTTCTTTCCTGATAATGTAGATTTAGTAGCACAGAATAGTGCAGAAAAAACATTAATTGTTGCGCCGTTTAATAAAAAACCAAGCTCTTATCCTCAAGTTCTAAATGCTAAGGTTTCAAAAGGATTATTAGGTAGAAAAATGCTTGATTTTATGACCAATAATCGTACGGATGAAAAAATAATTTATATCGATGATGAACAAAATCCAAAAGCTTTAGCTGCTGTTTTGGCACGATTTAAAGATGTAACTGTTCTGAAACCAAATGAAAAAACTAAAGCAATCTCAATTATAAATATTCGAAAAGCTGTTGGAGTAACAAAAAGTGGTAGGTTAATAAATGCTGGAAAAACTCAAAAATATTGGGTTATTCTTAATGCCAAAAAAGATTGGTTCATCGGTTCTGTAGTTTCTGCTTTCAATTCTTTGCAAGGAACAGTTGACATTACTTTATTTTCAACAGGACATTACAAAGCTTTTAATGAAATCAACCCTAATCATCTAGCACATTTGAAATATCATTTCCCTGCCACAAGCAATATAGATGCTACAGAAACCACTTTTAGCAAAGCGTATTATGCTAAATATGGCGTACATCCAAGTGTGACCGCAACCAAAGGTTTTGATGCAACTTTTGATGCCTTATTGCGCGCAAATGTAGCAGAAAATGCAGTAACGCCATCACTTTTGTACGAATACAATAAAGGAGCTATGACTAATTTTCAATACAATAAAACTACAGCAGGTTCATACCAAAACGAAGCTGTTCAGATATTGAAATATACACAAGATTTACATCAAGTAGCAGCGGAATCTATTAAGTAAAAGTAAGCGGAAAAAGAAGGTAGTGGAGAGTATGCAGTTTTTAGTTGCAGGATGTGGTTGGAACTTGCCTGAAAACTGAATGGATTTGAAGTGTAAACTTTTCATGTGTCAATAGCGTGAGGAACGAACGATTGCGGAATTTACCCTTTGGCATTATGATTTTTCATTTTTTAGAAATCGGGCTTTAGCTTAAAGTGCATTTTCTTATTCGTAACAGGATGTTTAAATATAATATACTGTGCTTGAAGATACAATCTATTGGAGGCTTTGCCATAAAGATCATCGCCAACTATAGGTATATTTAACCCTAAATCGTGAGCTGCATGAACACGTAATTGATGTGTACGCCCTGTAATTGGGTAGAAAAACACTTTGCTCTTTCCATTTTTTCTTTCAATGAGTTTCCATTGTGTTAATGCGTTTTTTCCATATTCATAACACACCATTTGCTTTGGGCGATTGTCCAAATCTACACGCAGCGGTAAGTCAATAGTACCTTTGT
>JALSVQ010000166.1 GCA_027073495.1 Flavobacteriaceae bacterium
TATCAACGTGAGTTAGCACAGTATCGTAAAGATTTGATGAAAAATTATCTTACGGACGCTACAGTTACCAATAAACTGACACAAGAAGCATACGACAGAAGTTTAAAAGAAATAAATGCCAGTCATATTCTTATTCGTTTAGCGCCAGATGCTTTGCCAAAAGATACTTTAGCGGCTTATAACAAGCTAAAAACTATACGAGATAAAGCACTTGCAGGAGCTAAATTTGACGATTTAGCAAAACAATATTCTCAAGATCCGTCAGCTAAAAAGAATGGAGGAAATCTTGGATATTTTACAATTTTTCAAATGGTTTATCCTTTTGAAACAGCCGTTTATACTACAGCAAAAGGAGAGGTTTCACCTATTTTTAGAACCCGATTTGGATATCATATTGCCAAAGTAAATGATGTGCGCCCTGCTCATGGAGAAGTAGAAGTAGCTCATATAATGATTGCTACAAACAAAAAAAACGAAAAAGAAGCTCAAGAAAAAATAAATAATATCTATACACAGTTAACAAATGGTGTTGACTTTGCAACATTAGCAAAACATTTATCCGATGATAAATCTTCGGCTGTAAAGGGCGGACGTTTGCCACGGTTTGGTATTAATAAAATGCTGTCCTCTTTTGAAAAGGAAGCCTTTGCTTTGAAAAATGAAAATGAATTTTCAAAACCGTTTAAATCACCTTATGGTTGGCATATTGTTAAATTAATACATAAATATCCAGTACCAAATTTTGATAAAGCAAAAGCTGCATTGAAACACAGAATAACCAATGATGTGCGCTCAAAACTAATAACTGATTCATTCCTTAAAAAAATAGAAAATGAGTATACTATCGCTAAAAATTCGGGCATTATTAAAGATTTTGAAGCATTTGTAGACGATAGCTATTTTACAGGAAAATGGATACCAAGTAAAACCTTAAAGCAAGACAATAGAAAAGCATTAATTATAAATAAAGATGTAAAAACGTATGCGGATTTTGCTAATTATCTACAACGTAATCAAATCAATACACGAGGAAGAAAGCTAGTCATAAAAAATATGCTAGAGAAACAATATGCTGGTTTTATAGATGCCGCAGTGATGAATTACTACAAAGCACATTTGGAAGAGACAAACCCAAATTTTGCAAATACACTACAAGAATATCGCGATGGCGTTTTACTTTTTAACCTAATGAATAAAGCAGTTTGGGATAAAGCAACTAAAGATACTTTAGGACTCAAAGCCTATTATGAAAATCATAAAAACGATTATGCTTGGAAAAAACGAGCAACAGTATTACTTGCAACAGTTACAGACAAAGCAAAAGCAAAACAAGTACGTAAACTCTTAAAAGCAGGAAAAACAGAAAAAGAAATTTCAGATTTGATAAACAAAGATAAAGTCTATGCTTTGTTCTCTTTGAAAAAAATAGAAGCAGGCGCTAAAAATTTACCAAAGCACTACAAGCTTAAAGCAGGTGTGTCTAAACTTATAAAAGATGCTGATAATTATATAGTGATTAAAACTTCAGAAATAAAAGCGGCAGGAATAAAAGATTTTGATTCGTGCAAAGGACAAGTAACCAGCGCATACCAAAATCAATTGGAAAAAGAATGGCTAGATAGTTTAGCAAAAAAATACAAAGTAATTGTTAATCAAGAAATTATTGAACAATTAAAAAAGAAATATAATTAAATGAAATATTGGATATTTGTTTTCAGCATTGTATTATTTTCTTGCTCATCACAACCTAAAGATGATGCAGTACTTGCGCCTATAGCACGTGTGTCAGATTCATATTTAGGCTTAGGTGCCTTGCGAAAAGTTATGCCAGATGGTTTGTCAGAAAGCGATAGTATCTTGTATACCAACGCATTTATTAACAATTGGGCAAAGCAGAAATTATTGATTGATAAAGCAAAACTTAACCTTACTAAAGAACAAACGCTTGCTATTGAAAAATTAGTCAGTCAGTATCGTAATGACATGCTCATTAATAAATACAAAGAAGCCATAGTTAAACAAGAACTTGATACTATAATTATCAAGCAGGAGTTAATGTCTTTTTATGAGAAGAATAAAAACGATTTATTGCTAAACGAGCCTATTGTGCAAATAAAATATATCAATTTTGATAAAAAGAATTTAGATTTAGCTAAAATCGAAAAAATGTTTAAATCGAAAAAATCGGAAGATATCAAAGCACTTCAAGCATTAGAAATGACTATGAACACAATGAATCTAAACGATTCTGTTTGGCATAAAATAAGTACTTTGTATGATATAATTCCTAATTTTTACCCAGAATTAAAAGAAAAACTCTTAAAAAAAACCAAAACTGTACAATTAGAAGATTCATTAACTGTATCTTTGGTCGCTGTTAAAGCAATAAAACGTAAAAATGATGTAGCACCTTTGCAATTTGAAAAGGGCACAATACGTCAAATATTATTGCATAAACGCAAGTTAGAATTATTAAAACAAATTGAAAAAGATTTATTAGAAGATGCAATTATTAATCAAAAATTCGAAACCTATAAATAATATGAGATATTATTTCATTATTTTTTTGCTAGCATGTAACACTATGCTTTTTGCGCAAGAAAAAATAAAAATAGATGGTGTTGCTGCCGTAGTTGGAGAGTCTGTTATATTAGACTCTGATATTGCACGTATGAAACAGGAATTTGCAATGCGAAAAGTAGATGTTTCTAAATTGTCAGACTGTATGTTGCTTGGGAAAGTAATGGAAGATAAGCTCTATGTGCACCAAGCAGTTCAAGATAGTTTAGAGGTTTCTGATGATGAAATCAAGGCAACAGTAAAGCAACAATTAGCATATATCGAAGAGCAGACAGGAAGCCTTGATGAGGCATTGAAGTTTTACGGCATGAATAATGAAGTGCAACTCAAAGAAACAATGTTTACTTTGATAAAAGATCAAAAGCTAGCCGCTCAGATGCAACAAAAAATCATATCAGATATTGCCATTACGCCAGAAGAAGTACGTCAGTATTTCAATGCTATCCCAAAAGATAGTTTACCTATGTTTGGAGCAACTGTTTCTGTAGCAAAACTGGTCATTGAGCCAAAAGCATCAAAAGAAGAGGTGGCAAAAACAATAGCAAAACTTAATGAAATACGAGCAGAAGTAGAAGGAGGAGCAGATTTCAAAATCAAAGCAATTCTGTATTCGCAAGATCCAGGTTCTGCAAATAATGGTGGTTTTTATACAATGAACAGAAAAACACCTTTTGTAAAAGAGTTTAAAGATGTAGCCTTTAGCCTCGAGGAAGGCGAAATTTCAGAACCTTTTAAAACAGATTTTGGTTGGCATATTATTAAAATTGACAAAATTAAAGGGCAAGAAATAGAATTAAGACATATTTTGCTTATACCTAAAGTGAGTGAAACAGAACTGCAAGAAGCAAAAACTAAAATTGACGGATTATACCAAAAAATAAAGGATGGAAAAGTAACCTTTGATGCTGCTGCACGAGAATTTTCTGATGACAAAGA
>JALSVQ010000167.1 GCA_027073495.1 Flavobacteriaceae bacterium
ACATTATACCAATAATTCATTTCATCTTTAAAACGAATGTACGAATGACTTGGCGATAAGGACAAAAAGGCTTCTGCTCCAATTTCTTCGGCAAGTATTAAATACAATCTCGGCATTGAGTTACATTGCCCTTTATTGCTGAAAAGCAATTTTGTTACAAACATTTTAGACCAATCTTTATTACCCATATAATCGTTAAAATCATAAGTTATTGGAAAATGCTTTAAGTCTATGTTTTTTACTTGTAATGTGTCAGAGAAAAATCGAAAAAGGATAAAGTTTTTAGCAACATTACTGTTTTTATCATAGCCAAACTCGTCCATTTTTTGCAAGAGAAATTTTCCTGTTTGTTTAACGATTTGGTTAAATGCGTCAGCATTTTCTTTTTCTTCGTGATAGGCGTTTTCAATTAAAAAGGTAACTTCCTTAACGGAATAATTGTTTGCGTCCATTTCAGAAATTTCTTTGAATGCTTTTTGGTAATATTTTGTGCCGTTTATATTTTCTTTACTTGGTAAGTTATAGTTTATTTCGGTTGGTTGATTTTCAAATTCAGATATTGCTTCTTGTACGAGTTTTCTGCTTTGTATGCTGTTTTGTTGTATTTGTTTATTGGCTTGTTGAATTAGTAATTGGTTTCTTTGCTGAATACTTAAATTTGGGTTGTAAATGTTTGGTGCTTTCGGTTGATTTATTCCGTAATTTGTTTTTACAACATTTGGTAATTGTATCGTTGGAATTTTTGGAGGTTTTGGTGTTGGGTCGATTGTTCCAATAGTTTGAGCATTTACTATTTGGAATATTCCGAATAGTAAAAGTATTGTTAAGTTTATTATTTTTCCGTTTTGCTTTGTCATTTTCCCTTTATGATTTGCAATTTGTATTTCGTTTGGTCGGTCACGCCTTGTGCCTAACATGCGTGTATCAACATGTGTGTTGCTGATATACGCGTTATGTCCGCAAGTTATTATTATTAATTAATTTATCCAAAGGACTAGTGATATTTTTATTATTGATTTCAATAGTTTTAGTATATATCTCTGTAGTTTTTGGATTATTATGACCTAACATATTCTGAATATGTCGAAGATGCACATTGTTTTGTAAACAATGCGTAGCAAAAGAATGCCTTAATGTATGAACAGTTGCCCAGGGATTAGCATTCGACTCTTTGACTGCTCTTCTAAAGATTGCTGTAATACTAGAATTACTATATTTCCCTCCATTTACTCCTTCAAACAGCCAGTAAGAAGGACGATGCTCTTTGTAGTATTCTCTTAATAATTTTACTAAATGAGTAGATAATATCGTTTTTCTATCTTTCTTCCCTTTACTATCCTTTACAAAAATATACCCTTCTTGAGAATGAATATCAACTATTCTCAAATTTGAAACTTCAGAAATGCGTAATCCAGCACTATATATTGTAGTAAGTATAGCACGATGTTTTATGTTCGAAGGCGAATTAATAATGGCAAGTACTTCATTTTCACTTAATACATTAGGTAAGTTTACACTTCTTTTTGGTCGTTTAATATCATAGTACTCACGTGGCATACCCAAAACATGCTCATAATATGCTTTTATAGCATTTATTATCTGGTTTTGTTTGCTTTCAGAAATTTTATGTTTCTTGATTAATTGATAAATAAAACCCTCAATTTGTTCTTTTGTAATCTGTTTTAAATCATGTTCCATAAAATTTGATAAAAAATAGGTCAAATGGGTTTTATAAGATCGAACACTCGATTCACTATAATGCTTTAATATAAGTGTTTTTTCTAATTCGTATAGTGCTTCGCTAGCTTTTTTATTAAGCTTTCGTTCATCAATAGGGCGCTTAGTTTCAAGTTTCCGCTGTTCATAGTATCCATTAGCTTTAAATAAAGCTACTACTTTTTTCAAATTTTCTTTTGTGTTTACAATTGACCATAATTTTTGATTAGGATGCCAAAATGTTGAATTCAATGCTTTAAATTTAGTACGTAAATCCAAAGCCTCATAAGGTATAAATACCTTGATGCGTTTTGCATTTTTTAAAGCCTCATATAGAATAGGATAATTTTGCATAATTCATTATATAGTGTTTGTTAAAGCAAATTTAACAAAAATAATAATAATAAATGCTGTTTAATTACTTAAAAATAAATGATTTATGATTTTAACCTTTTTTAAAGGTATAGCTCCATTTTATGATGTGGTATTCCTACCTCTTCAAAAGATACTCCCACAGTTTTAAAACCTAATTTTTTATAAAATCCAATTGCTGTTTGTCTTGCATGAAGCACAATTTTTTCTTTTTTCTTTTTCTTTGCATATTCAATAGTATACTGTACTAATATAGCCCCCATGCCTTTGTGTTGCCAGGCTTTGGCTATAGCCATTTGTCTTAATTTGTATGTGTTTCTTTCATTATTTCTAAATTGTAATACACCAATTATAAAATCATTTGTTGTGACAGTTAATATTTTTTCATTATCATCACAAATCAAATCTTTTTTACAGAACTGTAAACCTAATGGTTTTCGTAAGATTTCATAACGTAATTCAATGACTTGCTGATAAAGTTCAGATGTAGTGTTAATTATTTTAAAATTATAATTAATGGTTTCCACAACTACAGCCAGCGTGTTCCGAAGGAATCACAGCTTTAAGTTCTCCTTTTATGATAAGGTCAACGGCAGTATCTGGGTCAGTTTCTTCAATCACGTATGCTTTTATGTTTTGCATCGCTAATTTGGAAGTTGCCCCAGTTCCTATACCTTGAGTAAGAATAATATTTACATCAAAAAGTTTATTTTTTGAATTTCCATTAGTGTCTTCGTGAAAAGTGTATTTTAATGTTTCTTCTTTGGCTAATTCTAATAGTTCTTTAGTTATTATTTTATCATTTTCTATGGTGTAGATATAATAATTTCTACAAGCTCCTGCATGTGCAGAGATTGTTTTTTTATTTTGTGAGCTTACCGCTATAATTGTTTTCATCTTTTATGTTTTTTTACCAATTATCATCACCTGCCAATAGCTTAAAAGTTGCTTGTAAATTTGGTATAATTCTTTGGTGTAATTCTTTATATGAAAATTTACTACTATCTAGTAAACATCCCATAATATACTGGTTATTTAGTTTGAGAATAAGATGTAAAGAGTCCATTTCTAATTGAGCAATTTGAAACGTATCCAAAAGCGGAAACCCCAATTCTCGCATCTGTGAAGCCACGTCAATAACATATTTTGAAAATGTATTGGCATAATCTTCATTATGGTTTAAGCTTGTGAGTATTTTTCCTGTTCTAGTTTCCCATATATCAAAAAATAGTAAGGATTCTCCAAGCTCATTTTTAAATTGTTTTTTGAGTAAATCGGTATTAATCATAATCTTCTATTGACAAAGTTACTAGTGTTTGGTTAACAAGTACATATGCAATTTCTCCGAATGTTGCTGGTCCGGTAAAGTTAATTATTTTTTTATTTTCTAATTCTCCATATAGATAATTCAAAATACAAAGACATGAAAATTCATTATCTTCATTGATATCTTTTGTAAAGTTACCAAATTTTTGTGTATAATCATTTACATTTTTAGGAAATTTGTAACTATTACTTTTAAAAATAGGAGCAAAAAAGCTAACTTTCTTGTTTTCAGCATCGATCTCTTTGATACTGACGTTTATGGCTGCTCCCATATAATCAGATTGTAGTGGTAATTGTGTGTTTATCTTATTATCGTTGATATAATCAGCAAGGTTAGTATCTTTACCATTTACCATACAGCTTACAGTATCAAAACCATCGTGATAGAATTTGATCTCATCACTTTCCTCGTTTTTATCAAAAATATTAATAATATTAATTTGTGCAAATTTATTTTCAGGAAGTTCAACATGAATAGCAACTCCTTTTTCTATAGAAATTTCTCCTGTTTTACCATTGAATGTTTTGGGAGTGTCTTCACTATTAAGATCAGTTCCTGCTACCCAGCCCACAATTGGGTTGTTGTATAAATCATCCATGTTTTCTGTCTGTAACGAATAGGTCTCATGTACCTTTTGAAAAGGAGGTAGTATCAGTAATGAATACCCGTTTTCAAAGGAGTCTTTTGCAATACTCGAGATGTCATCATCCGAATAATTTAATATCTTGAAATTGGTATTAGTGCTTAGTTTGTTTACAAATATTTTAGTTTGCTCAAATTTTCCCCCCTCAGTATTAATGAAATAAGGGATAGTACCTGCAATCCAATTTCCATTTGGTAGCTTACTCAATACTTTTTCATCACCTGCTAATGCAAGAATAAAACCTTGTTTTATAAAAGCAACGACTTCGTCAAATTCATATAATTTATTTTCCATTTTGTTTTATTTGAATAGTTTAAAAAATGACCAATTATTTTTATTATCTTCAACCTTGGATTCTTTTATTTTATCAACTCCATTGAGTAAAACTTCATACTTGCGTTTCTGCAATACAACTTCTTCTTGCAATGAGAGAATTAATTTCTCTTTTTCTTTTAAATCTTTTGTTTTCTTTTCAAGAGCATTTTTAAAAAAGGTTATTTTTTTATTTAAATCAGCAATATCCTCATTTGGTTCATTTTTATAATCGCTATTGCGCTCTACCACGGTGCTAATAACTAAGTCTTTACCAAAAATGGCTTCCAAATCATCTTTCATATGCCTAGCACTTCTAAACTTTTTACACAAAGTTACGATGTCATCAACTGCAGTGTCTATTGGCAAAATACCATTTTTTATTTGGTTTTTTACTTGAGTAACTTTCATTTGGAAGAAAAAATTTTTCAATGAAATATCGATTTCACCATTGAGTAAAGCTTTCCATTTAGGATTTGAACGCGGTGGTATGGAATATTTATTTTGCATAATTATATATTTATATAAAAAAATTTTTCCAAAGATAGGAAATATTGACATATTGACAAAAAAAAATGCATATATGGTATGGTATTTATTATAATTGGTTGTATTTAGCTGTTGTTGAGTGATTTTAATGAAAAAAATAACAGTATCAAAAATAATTAATTAGTTAAAATTGACACCTTTTAGATATAAAACCGTATTAATGTTTAACTTTTTTCTTTTTAAATGTATCAAAACGGCTTTCCACTCTTACTTTCGGCCAGTTATTATTTTCTAAATTGACATCTGCCGTAAGTTGTTTTGGGTCAAGATGAATTGCTTTTATCTCTTTTGATGTTGCTAGCACTTTTTTGATATTATTTCCATAACGCCAAATTTTTGCAGGAAAGTGTTTGTTTGCTTTACTACCATCTTTGTATTCTATCTCGAGCAATATATCCATGGGCATATTGCCTATTTTTTCGACAGCTATTTCATAAATATATTTAAGACTTTTTACGTTAGCAAGTTCTTCTTTTGAAAGATTAGTAGCTAAATAATCTTTTAGTATTTTGAATTCTTTGCTTGGGTCTTTAACTTTTTTCATTGCGGGTTTAAAATCATCACTATCTTCAGCTACCAAAAAGAGCATTGGACCAAAATCGGATACTTTAACGCCGTAAGCTTTTGCCATTTTTTTAACGCGTGCTGTAGGTTCATTGGTAACATAATATTTTTTAATGTCTTTGATGCCTAAATCAACAACTTCGGTGCTGTAAAACCATCCTCTCCAAAACCAATCTAAATCAGTACCAGAGGCATCTTCCATTGTTCTAAAGAAATCGGCGGGTGTTGGATGTTTGAATTTCCAACGTTTTGAATATTCAGCAAATGAATAATCAAACAGTTCGTGACCTAGTATAAATTCGCGGAGCATATACAATCCAGCAGCAGGTTTTGAATACGCATTTTTACCACTGTTAAATACATTTTCGTGCATAGACATAATTGGTGCTATATGGCTTTGGTCTCCTTTCATATATTTTACGATGTCTTTAGGGAATCCACGCGATGGAAAATCTTTGATAAAATCTTGTTCGGCAAGCAATTCGGTGAAGGTGTTTAATCCTTCATCCATCCAACCCCATTGGCGCTCATCTGAGTTAACTATCATCGGGAAGAAATTGTGCCCAACTTCGTGTGTTACTACTGCTATCATACCATTTTTTGTACGCTCAGGAATGGTGCCATCTGCTTTTGGTCGTCCATAGTTCCAACAAATCATTGGGTATTCCATACCTTGTCTTGCAGCATGAACTGATATGGCTTTATGATACGGATAATCAAATAATTGTTTTGAATAAAATGCTATAGTATGTGCTACTACTTTGGTAGAGTATTCTCCCCAAAGCGGATTTCCTTCTTTAGGATATAGTGACATAGCAAGCACAGTATGATTTCCTATTTTTACCGCCTGAGCATCTTCGATGAATTTTCGAGATGATGCAAAGGCAAAATCACGTACATTTTCTGCTTTAAAAGACCAAGTTTTTGTTTTTTTGCTAAAGCCTTTCTCCGCTTTCTCCGCTTCTTCTTGGGTAACGATAACTACAGGTTTGTCAAAAGATTGTAATGCTTGTTGATAACGCTTGTACTGCGCCTTTGTCAGCATTTCTTTTCTGTTTAACAGTTTTCCTGTTCCATCGAGAATATGGTCTTTTGGTGTTGTTATTTTTACTTCAAAATTCCCAAAAGGCAATGCAAATTCCCCACGCCCAATAAACTGTGTGTTTTGCCATCCTTCTACATCATTATAGACTGCCATTCTTGGATAAAACTGCGCAATAACATAGAGATTATTCCCACTTTCAAAATGCTCATAGCCAGAGCGTCCTCCAAGTTTTACATAATTATTAATATTGTACCACCATTTTATTTTAAAGGAGAATGATTCACCATGTTTTAACGGTGTAGGAAGTGCTACACGCATCATAGTGTTGTTAATGGTGTATTTTAAATCAGAATTATTGGTATTTTTGACATAATCGATATTAAATCCACCTTTGAAACCAACATCCATAAATCTATTAGCAAATTTTTCAGGTGCATAAGTGATGTCTGCTCCAGATTTTACACGATCTGTTAGCGAATTAGGTTCACGTACATTTTGGTCTAATTGCACCCAAAGATAGCTTAATACATCTGGAGATTTATTAGTATACGTTATAGTTTCTTTACCAAATATTTTTTGATTGGCATCGTCTAAGACAATGTCCATTTTGTAATCTGCTTGTTGTTGATAGTAGTTTGGTCCTGGAGCACCAGAAGCCGTACGAAACATATTGGGAGTGGGTAATTCTTCTTTGAGTTGTTTGAAAGGATTGACATTGGTATGCCCTTGTATAGTAGTAGTTTCTTTTTCTTGACCTGTAGCAAGTGTAGCAAAACTTAGAACTATTAGACTTAAAATAAAAGATTTAGTAAATTTCATTAGATATAATTTAAAATAATTGCTTCAAAAATAGCAGTTTTTGTGATTTTTTAAGACTTATTTAATGTTAATTTTATGATAAATAACATTATTTGGTGTAAATAATTTTATTTTCTTGTTCTCGTTTATTCAATTTCATACTTTTTTTACTATCATTAATGTCGAGTTGAATGATATTCTCTTGCTCAGGAAATAATTCCATAAGTGTTGTGTTTTTAATATCAATAGATTTTATTTTCTTTACTTTTTCTACCTCAAAATAACAATAAACAATATCGTAGCCATCAAAATCTTTACCTATAAATTTAGCAGCTACCCATTTGCCATTAATTTTTAGCTTAAAATGATTAAGAAAATACAATTTTAATTTTTCATCAGTATCTTCGAGTTCACCTTTTGTGCCAAGGTCAAAGGATTTGCCAAACTGTGCTTTTAGTGCATCATCCATATCATTAACAAATAAACGCATGCTTATTTCAAGTGTGTTGTTGGCTTTGTTTTGCTTTATTTCAGTAATACTTACATAAAATTTATGAAGTGTAAATGCCATTAATAATAATACAATTGCATATTTTAATTTAGTTATTTTCATATATATTTTGTTTCTTTGTTTAAAATTTTATAATGAAATATTTATTAATAATATTCTTAATTCCACTACAAATAGCATGCAATAATACGCATAAAATTGATAGTGTAGCTTATAATAATTTAGTTAAAAAAACACAAAAAGCATTCCAAAAGAATCCTATCCAAATTACAACACTTAAAACGAGCCGTGGTTTTGCTTGTGAACCTTCTATTTTTATTAACCCAAAGAACCCTAGTAATATCATTGCAGGTTCTGTCCTTGATGATGTATATTATACTTTAGATAATGGTAATTCTTGGCAAAATAATAAATTAAACTCACCTTATGGTGTTTTTGGAGATCCATGTGTAGTCATAGACAAAGAAGGGATGGCCTATTATATACATCTTTCTAATCCGAAAAAAATAAAAAACAGTGATGGTGCTTGGTTAGATAGAATAGTTATTAATAAATCGCTGAACGAAGGTAAATCTTGGGATAGCGGCACAGGAATTGGACATAATAAACCCAAGCAACAAGATAAAGCTTGGGCTGCTATTAATCCTGAAAACAATAGTAATTTAGTTGTGACGTGGACAGAGTTTGATAAATATAACAGTAAACTACCTGTGGATAAATCACGAATACGTTTTTCGCAATCTTTTGATAAAGGCAAAACGTGGACACCTGCCATCACCATTTCTGAGCAGGAGGGAAGCTGTATTGATGATGACCTAACGCCTGAAGGAGCAGTACCTGTCATAGACAACGAAGGCAATATCAATGTTGCTTGGGCTTATGATAATAAAATATGGTTTAACCGTAGTACAAACAACGGTAAAACGTGGTTTGATAAAGAAATAGCAATAGCCAATCAACCAAAAGGGTGGAATATCAAAATACCCAAATTTGGACGTGCTAACGGTATGCCAATATTAGCGGTTGATAACAGTGCTAGTCCATTTTCAGGAACGCTTTATGTTAATTGGGCAGATCAGCGCAATGGTACTGATAATACCGATATATTTATTTCAAAATCTGTAAATCAAGGTAAAACATGGACAAAACCCTTGCGTGTTAATATCGATAAAACCCTTTCGCAACAATGGTTTACTTGGATGAGCGTAGATCCTAAAACAGGGTTTATCTATATTATCTACTACGATCGTTCGGCTCATAAAGATTTTCAAACGGATGTTGTACTAGCACTTTCTACCGATGGCGGTACTACTTTTTCAAGTCGTGTAGTTTCTGAAACACCATTTTTGGTTAATAAAGGTAAAATCTATTTTATGGGCGATTATAATAATATCAACGCGTATGATAACAAAGTAGCTTTAATATGGACACGAGCAGACAAAGATAAAACAAGTGTAAAAGCTGCTGTTATGGATTTAAAATAAAAATTATGAAAAAATTACTTTTAGCAAGTACATCAACTATCTATGGAGGGGCATATTTGGACTATTTATTAGACGATGTTGCTTTATTTTTTGAAGGAATAGACACTGTTATCTTTATACCTTATGCACGACCAAGTGGTATTAGTTATGATGATTATACAACGATTGCCAAAAAAGCTTTTGCTAGCAAGAACATAAAAATAAAAGGATTACACGAATTTAACAACCCAAAAGAAGCATTGCAAAATGCAAAAGGTGTATTTACAGGAGGAGGAAATACTTTTCTACTGGTTAAAACACTTTATGACTTGGACTTGATGAAAGTACTTCAAGAAAAAATAAATAAAGGGATGCCATATATGGGAACAAGTGCAGGTTCCAATATAGCAGGCATGACAATGCGAACAACCAATGATATGCCTATAGTTTACCCTCAGAGTTTTGATACATTGGCAGCAATACCTTTTAATATTAATCCGCATTATCTTGATCCAAATCCAGATTCTACACATAAGGGAGAAACTAGAGAAACACGAATAAAAGAGTATTTAACACAAAATAACATTCCTGTTATAGGACTCCGAGAGGGGAGTTGGCTAGCTGTAGATAGCGATAAAATAGTACTTAAAGGCACACTTGACGCCCGAATTTTTATGAATACTGATACCATTTTTGAAATAAAACCAAAGACTGTTATAAGTGATTTGTAGCTATTTTCTTACAATTATCAATTAGAAAGCTACAGTTATCAATTGCGTTTTGATTTTTGTTTTAAAAATAGTACTTTTACAGAAAATAAATAAAATGACCATATGGAAAATGTAATACCAAAATATCAAAGACCAATTACTGATATTGGTGATCCTGTCAATAGTGTTAAGCATTGGGATGAAGCCATTGATGCCTTTGATGAAAAAAAATATAAAAAAGCAGTTCTCGATGTGATTAATTATATGAATGCTGATTTATTAAAAGACAAGGATACTTCTGGTACTGTTGAGATAGTACAAATGCAAGGCTCTGCAGAAATACGAGTAACCGTAAGTGATTCGCATTTTTCTGTTAAAGTCCCTTTTTTAAAAATAACAGAACAAACCAATCAAGTCGCATTGTTACGTCGTGTAGCAGAAGTGAATTTTACACCATTAAAACTACCACAAATACATTTAAGAAATAATGAGCTATGGTTTGAATATGAGATGCCAATTTCATTATCGCAACCCAATAAAGTCTATGATATATTGCGTAGTGTGATAATTTATGCTGACCAATATGACGATTTGTTTATTGAAAAATACAATGCATCATTCTACAAAACACCAGAGACAAAACCATTGACTGCCGAAGAACAAGATACTGTTTGGAATCAAATTAATGCTATTTTTGAAGACTATAAAAATTATTTACAGTTCTTTACTGATAAGCGTTGGGATGATTGGGTTTGGGATCTTTTAGTGATTTCTTTCTTAAAAATATCGAATATGACTTATGTTCATGGTAAGTTGCGTTCTGATTTAATAAAATATATCAGTATTCTTTTTGATGGTGATATTGATTATAATCATCGTATGGACAAAGGAAAAAACTATATGAATACATTGCTTGAGAAATCTCGAGAAGAAATAATGAAAAATGTATATCATGCAGAGCAGTTTGTATCATTGCGTTGGAGAAGTAACCCAGAAATAATTTCAGATCGTTTGAAAAATAATTTAGATCGTGTGAAAGACTACGAAAAAGATGGTAGTAACTTTAACCTTTCATATTATTTACAATTTGTGTTATTGAAACTTATTTATGACTACAATTTGGATGAAAAATATAAAAATGAAATAGAAACAGTTCTTGAAACAGTTTC
Organism: Flavobacteriaceae bacterium; assembly: GCA_027073495.1. Lineage (GTDB taxonomy): Bacteria > Bacteroidota > Bacteroidia > Flavobacteriales > Flavobacteriaceae > JALSVQ01. The sequence continues at coordinate 11,180 of JALSVQ010000167.1, forward strand.
AGGATTAGACCCTACTGAAGCAGCACCAAAATTGGCAAAAGTATTTCACGCATTGCAAAGTGGTTCAATCAACGAACAGGTTGAAGTGAAGAAAAAAGGATTCTTTTCAAAACTTTTTAATTAACAGATATGAAAAATATACAAAATTCAATATACAAAATTATCACTGCTAGTGGTACAGGGACAGGTTTTAAAGTAACTAATCACGATTTTTTGATTACCAATTATCACGTAGTCAAAGGGAGTAAAACAGTAGCTGTAGAAGATAATGACAAAAACAGATACTTTGCCGAAGTAGCTATGGTAAATCCAGAAGTAGATTTAGCTTTTTTGGCAGTAGATGATCTAAAAAATAGACCAGGAACAATAAAATTAGATGCTAATAATGAAGTAAAAAACCTTCAAAAAGTATATATCAATGGTTTTCCTTTTGGGATGCCGTTTACAGTTACCGAAGGTATTGTTTCATCGCCTAATCAACCGATGCAAGGACATAATTATGTGCAGACTGATGCTGCTGTAAACCCAGGAAATTCTGGAGGACCAATGCTTAATGAAGAAGGTGTTTTAGTAGGTGTGACAACTTCAAAATTTACCGCAGCAGACAATGTAGGTTTTGGGATAAAACATGGAGATGTAATCAAACAAATTGAAGATTATAAGTTTGATAATGTTCAATACCGTGTGAAATGTAACTCTTGTGATAGTTTTACCGTAGAAAAAAGCGAATTTTGTTCAAACTGTGGAAACACTATAGATATAGCTGTCTTTGAAGAGTTTGAAAAATCGCACTTTGCCAATTTCACCGAAGATGCACTCGTTGAACTAGGCGCAAATCCTGTTTTATGTAGGGCTGGACGTGATTTTTGGGAATTTCACCAAGGAAGTGCGCTAGTACGTATTTTTATAGTGAATAATAATTACCTTTTTGCTGCTTCACCTCTAAATAGCTTACCAAAGGACAATCTAAAAGAGCTTTTAACATATTTGAATTCAGATAATGTACCACCGTATCAATTAGGAATCTACAATAACAAGATTTATATATCATATCGTACCCATTTATCTGATATTTACTCAGATAGTAAAGAAGAAATTAAGCAAAACATGATTAATCTTGCACTTAAAGCAGATGAACTCGATGACTTTTTTAGAGATACTTATGGTTGCGAAATGGCAATGGAGAGCAAGCAAGTTACAGCTGATGATAACCTTGTAGAAACTGTACAGCAAGCAAGTGAAGACACAGAAGAGACGGCGCAAGAAACCGCCCAACCTCAAGAAGAGTCACCTATAGAAAAGCTTAAAAAATTGAAACAGCTCTTAGCAATGGAGTTAATTACCGAAGCTGATTATAATAGTAAGAAAGA
>JALSVQ010000168.1 GCA_027073495.1 Flavobacteriaceae bacterium
CGTTGTGTGTAACCCCAAAAACTGACCCTTGAATGCCGAAAATAGAACTTGAAACCAAAATAAATTCTAAAATATAAATATGTTTTGACCTTTCAAGAAGTATTGATTTACACAAAATTTCAATCGATAAATCCAATGAAAAAGCAATTAACGTAAAAACATCAGGACTAATTGGATTAGATGAATTTGTAACTTGGGAAGCCACTCATTTTGGAATTACCCAAAAACTAACATCAAAAAATACAAAAGGCCATCACATTTTAAAGATGAACAAACAAAAGGAATTTTCAAACGAATAAACCACGACCATTATTTTGAAGTTAAGAATGAAACTGTTGTTATGAAAGATGTTTTTGAATTTCAATCACCTTTTGGAATTATAGGGAAACTTTTTAATTATCTAATTCTAACAAAATATATGAAAAATCTATTAGTCGTTAGGAATGAAACAATAAAAATTTTTGCTGAAACTGAGAAATGGAAAACTATATTGAATGAGTAATTTTTATAGTCCAGAGTATGTAAAAAGTCTTTTTAACCGTATGAGTAGTTCATATGAAAGAATGAATTATGTAACATCATTTGGCTGCACTTGATTTTTCTGAAGGAATGTTAAAATATGCTGAAACGAAAAACAAAAACAAGTTTGAAAGCAAAGTAATTATTTTAAATCAAGATGTTTTAAATAATGAATTACAATCAAATTATTATGACTTTGTTACTTGTGCTTTTGGACTAAAGACATTTAATGAGAAACAATTGAAAATGTTGGCGTTTCAAACTAACCGAATTCTCAAACTAAATGGGAAAATTTCATTCATTGAAGTTTCTGAACCGAGAAATAAAGTACTCAAAGTGCTTTATCAATTTTATCTTAAAAAGGTAATTCCGATTTTAGGTAAAGCCTTTCTTGGAAATCCTATTGAATATAAAATGCTTTGGGAATATACTAATAAATTTAAAAACAGTAAAAAAGCAATGGAAATATTTAAAAAAGAAGGTTTTGAATTAAAATATAATTCTTACTTTTATGGCTGTGCTACAGGATTTAATGGTATGAAAACAGAATAGGCTACACACAACAATGGCTATAGTTAATACGGGTTTTGGTGCTTAACCTATAGAAGTGCCTAAACATGATTTTCAATTTTGCTAATAGTTAAACTCAAAATTAATCAAATCTTTTTTCTTACAGCGAAGCGGTCTATAGTCTTTTATCAGAAACTAATGCTTTTTTAATAGGTATCCATATTTCTTCTTCAGAATTGGGGTCATTATTTTTATATTTTTCTCCGAGTAATTCAAACTGTGGTCTATTGTCCAAAACATAATCAGATTTGGGTAACCATTCACTAAATATAGCTCTAAATATACTGTTGTCAGTGCTTAAACCTTTGTAGTGAAACACTGCATAAAGACCTGCTTCTAAGATAAAAGTCTCCATTGTGTCAGGTGTGTCTTCAAATTCAGAAACTTCAGCAAGTGCCCATTTCTCAAATTCTTGATTTAAATCACCCAAACGGATTTGCTCATTATACACTTGCAAAGAATAAAGTGTCTCACTTACTTTGTGTTTTATATTACGGCGTTCAGGCATAAAAGATTGCCACAATAGCCCGGTTTTATTGTTTGCTAATGACATCTTTATTTTTTTACCAACAAGTTTTTTTTCGTTACTTATTTTTATTATTGGATTGAGGTTCATTTTGTATTTTTATTAAAAAACTTTGCTACCATTATTAACATGATGTTCAGGAGTTAAAAGTGTAGTGCCTTTATCACCAATACAAGCAAGAACTAAACATTCACTTTGTATTTTCCCAATTTGTTTTTTTGGAAAATTTACAACTGCCAATACTTGTTTCCCTATAAGACTTGTTGCACTGTATCGCGTTGTTAACTGCGCACTTGTTTTTAAAATACCGTGGTCACCAAAGTCAATTTGGAGAATATAGGCAGGTTTCCGTGCGTTTGGAAGTACATTTGTACTCAAAACTGTTCCAATACGTATATCGACCGCAAGAAATTCATTTATGTTTATCCGTTTCATTTTTGAGGTCTAAAAAAATTGTCCATAACCCAAGCAGGACCAATAAGTAGAAATTGTATATCTTGAAAAAATGAAGGCTTTTTGCCTTCAAGATGATGCCCATAAAACTGTCCAGCCCAAGCAATACCAAATAAACTCAAATTAAAATAAAATAAAGGTAAAGTTGTACTCAAAAATGCATTTATCATTAGCGAAACAAAACTTAATAATAGCATACGTATTACTGTGGTTTTGTCTAAGCGAAAATAGAAAATAAAAAGTAAAACTAAAAATGGATTTGCCCAATTGTTGATGCAAATATCACTGGTGTGAAAAAGTTTTTTAAGCAATGTATTAGGAATAGCCATTAACATGCCGATAATACTAAAATAGATAAGTGGGACACAGATGTAGTGAATTTTTTTGTTGGTATTATTTTGATGACTTTTGCCATAGGCATCATACCATTGTTGCAATGTTTTCATAAAGGGTGTTTGTTTGTGCTTGTAAATATACAAAAAATTTATGGACCTCTTTTATCCCATTTAATATCACTAAGTACAGAAGATTTTATCCCGATAAAAAAGCCCCAACTGTTACGATAACCCTTTGGAGTCCAATTAAAATGCATTGTCCAACTATCTAAATCACGGTTTATATTAAAGCTGGTATTACTAAAGCCTTTGCCTTTAAAATCATAACCAGAACGGTAGCCAATACGCCATTTTGGTGTTAAATCTACCTTGCCGCTAAATGATAAGGTATTGCTAGTGACGCCACTGTCAGCTATATTTATACTATAGTTAAAAGCTATAGTCCACGGGATTTCAAAATTATAATAGCTTTCTTTAGCTTGTTTAGTCGTATTGTTTTTACTGCCTCCTTTTTGAAATTGCGCACTAGAATTATTGCTATTTTTATTAGAAAATGAATAGCTTGTGCTTGCATTAAAGCTTTTGAAACGCAACCAACTTCCTCCTGCATTGTGATTGAACACATTGACATCGCGACCACTTGCATCTTTGGCATAGAAGCTGTAATTTGAGCTCAGTCGAATATTCATTTTCGATTTGAATAATGGAATATTACCACTTATAGAAACCGGTCTCCACTTGAGTGAGTCAGCAAGTATATTATAGCTCGTTGAAATATTTAAACTCTGTAAAAGTTTTATTTTTTCAGGCTTAGCATCTGGGTTTAGACTATCTTTTTTGTTGATTTTTGCTTCAAAATCATTATTTATAGAAAAATTAATAATTTGCGTTTTGTTTCTACC
>JALSVQ010000169.1 GCA_027073495.1 Flavobacteriaceae bacterium
TGCTTTCAAAAAGTTTTTTATGCTCAATGGCGAAAAGGTTCTAGGACCTTTGCTTATTTTTATTGGCTTGGTAATGCTTAATGTTATTAAACTTAATTTCTTTGGTAAATCATCATTTCAAGAGCGACTGACCGAACGATTTAAAGACAAAGGGCTTTTGGGTTCCTTTTTGATTGGAGTAGTCTTTGCATTGGCATTCTGTCCTACAAGTGGTGCGCTTTTCTTTGCAGGATTGATTCCGTTATCTATTGTTAGTGCAAAAGGACTTGTTTTGCCGCTTGTATTTGCCTTTGGAACAGCACTTCCGGTGATATTATTTACTTATTTAATAGCTTTTGCAGCCAATAATGTAGGTTTGTTTTATAAGAAAATTCAACAAATAGAAAAAATAATGCGTAAGGTTACGGCATTCATATTTTTAGCAGTTGGTATTTATTATGTACTGATGTTTTTAGAGGTTTTATAGCATAAAAAAAAGACCATTACATCTATTTTGTAATGATCTTAATATTTTACATTATTTATTATTATTGTCCGACTAAAATTTATTCAATTTTGTTAAGGCTTTTAAATATGCTATTTCAACAGTTTTTTATTGTTTGCTTAAAATCTTCTAAAACAAGAATACCTTCTCCTGCTTCTTTTTTTAGAATGTTATCTAAAATTACGGCTTCTGCTTTGGGTTTAAATTCATTAACGTACTGTAAATCTTCTTTAGGGTAATATCCTACAGCAGGTAGTATTTGTGTGACTAATATAATTACTCCAATTGCGGTCATAAAACCCGAAACTACAGGATAGGGAATGTATTTGATGTACTTACCCAAGCCAATCATACAATCCTGCACTTGGACCCAAGCCAGAACTCACTCCAAAAGCGAGCGCAAGAGGCATAGCTACAATTCCTGCGGTTATACCTCCAAACAAATCACCTTTGAAATGTTTGAGGTTTATTCCGAATATATTATTTTGTTTATTCATTTTAATCATTTAAAAATTCCACTTTTCCTGTTGCTACATTGTAAGAAGCTCCTACAATTTCTATTTCATTGTTCTTTTCCATCTCAGACAAAATAGGGCTTTCTATTCTAATTCTTTCAATAGAATGCGCTACATTATAAATCGATACTTCTTCTATTTGTTTGTCATCTAATTCTTTGTTTGTAGCGTTTAAGCTGTTTATTGCGGGTTTTATTTTACTTAAAAGATGCGTGATATTTCCCATTGTTACGTTTTTACAAGCTGCAGTTACCGCTCCACATTTGGTATGCCCCATCACTACAATAATCTTAGATCCAGCAACTTTACAGGCATATTCCATAGAGCCTAAAACATCTTTGTTGATTACATTTCCTGCTACTCGAACACTGAAAATATCGCCGATTCCTTGATCAAAGACCAATTCGGTTGGTACTCGTGAGTCAATACAGCTAAGTATAATAGCAAATGGATATTGCCCTTTGCTGGTTTCTAATACTTGTTTTTGTAAGTTTCGTTTTGCTTTTAGATTTTGAACAAAGCGTTCGTTTCCTTCTACCAAAAATTGATGCGCTTTTTGTGGAGTTAAACTATCTTGTGTTTCTTTTGTATGTGCTTTCATTGTTGTTTATAATTTTAATCGTTTTGAAATGTGTTACTATTTTATAGTTTGCTCCACACTACCACAAGTTAACATTTTATCTCCAAAATACGGGTTTTTAATTGTTTTTTCTGTACTCAACCAATTAGCTCCTTTACCATCATTTGCCATTGGACAATGAGCTACATAAACCGTTTTATTTGTACCAAATGCTTGCGCTAAGCTAATCATTTCTTTAGAAAGGTTAATAAATTCGTTTCGCTGTGCTTCAACATCAGTAAGATTAGTTATTTTTTCTAAATATTGTTTTATTTTTTTGCTTGCAGGCATCCAAATTTCGTGTGCTTTGGGCTTTTTTAATAAACTCATTTTTACTTTACCTAAAGCTGTTAATGTTTGTGTTGATAATTCGCTCACTTTTGATGCATCGGTTTGTACAAAAGCATCTTTTATATTTATATAATCATTAAAAACAAGATTTAACTGCTTTTTAAATTCGGGATTTACTGTAATGCGTTCAACAGTGTGTTCTTTAGTTTCGGTTGCTATGTTATCAGCTTCATTATCGGAATTCATCATACTTTTTTTACCTAATAATTGTGCTGTTGCATCTACGGTAAATGTACCATTAACCACTACTTCGTCATTGGTATTTAAGCCTGAAATTATCTCGTAATTATCGCCATTTTCTTGTCCTAAAGTTACTTCACGTATTTCAAAAACAGGTTCGTCTGCAACTGTTTTTACGTAAACAACCGAGCGTTTTCCTGTCCATAACACAGCTGTTTTAGGAATAGCTATTGATGCAGTTGTCGTTTGATTTTTATTAGCTGAATTAACAGTTGCATTTACTAGCATTCCTGGCTTAAACAAACCTTTTGAATTTTTTAAAGTTACACGAGCTGTTGTTGTACGTGTTTTTGTGTTTAATATTGGATCAATAAAATCTATTTTTCCTTTAAACTCTTTATCAGGAAATGCATTGAGTTTTAGAACAACTTGCATCCCTTTTTTAATAGCAGCAATGTCTTTTTCGTAAACATCTAAATTTGCCCAAACTGATGCTAAATTAGACACTTTAAAAAGTGGCGTTCCTTCTTTTATGTGATTGCCTTCTTCTACTAGAATAGTGGTAATGTATCCAGAGACATTGGCGTACATTTTAAAATTAGTGATTACTTTTTTATCACGTTCTATTTGATTGATTTGATTTTCAGAAATCTTCCAATTTTTCAATTTATTTCGTACTGCTTTATAGAGTTCTGGTTGTTCATTTTTAATAGCCAATGCTTGAATAAATTCATTTTGAGCGGTTACCAATTCAGGAGAATACAGACTTGCAAGCAAACTTCCTTTTTTTACAAATTCGCCTTCACTTTTATAGTATAATTTTTCAATTCTACCACCAAAATGAGCAGTTTGAACAGCAGATTGCTTGTCGTTTTCTACTATTTTTCCTGATAGTTTTAAGCCTTTATCCAAACGCGTATTTGTGCTTGTTTCTCCCAGTTTAATGGTTTGAATATTTGCCAATGCCATCGCGTTTTTAGTCATTTTAAAGCTATTGACAGATAAACTATCATCGGTAGCTGTTTTCGGAATTAAATCCATACCACATTTAGGGCATTTTCCCGGTTCAGGCATATCAATTTCTGGATGCATTGAGCATGTCCAATGC
>JALSVQ010000170.1 GCA_027073495.1 Flavobacteriaceae bacterium
GGTTTATTAGCCGTGAACCAAGGTTCTGTTACGCCACCAACATTTACCATAATAGAATATAAACCTAAAAACGCTAAAAACAAAAAACCGATTGTATTGGTTGGGAAAGGTATTGTTTATGATACTGGAGGATTGAGTTTGAAACCAACAGCACATTCTATGGACTTAATGAAAAGTGATATGGGAGGAGCTGCTGCAATGGCAGGAACTATTCACGCTTTAGCATTAAACAAAGTGCCTGTGCATGTTATTGGTTTGATACCAAGTACCGATAATCGCCCAGGAAAAAATGCATATGCACCAGGAGATGTAGTAACTATGCTCGATGGCACTACAATAGAAGTGTTAAATACCGATGCCGAAGGACGTATGGTACTTGCAGATGCTTTAGCTTATGGAAATCAGTTTGATCCAGAATTAATGTTTGATGCGGCAACACTTACAGGTGCTGCAGTGCGTGCTTTAGGAAGCAAAACTTCTATTTGTATGGGAAATGCTAAAGATAATGTTTTTGAAAAATTAGAAAAAGCAGGTCAAAAAGTGCACGATAGAGTAGTGCGTTTTCCTTTTTGGGATGAATGGAAAGAAGACCTTAAATCTGATATTGCAGATATGAAAAATATTGGCGGTTCAAGTGCAGGAATGATTACTGCAGGTAAATTCTTAGAGCATTTTACCAAGCATCCTTATATTCATATTGATATAGCAGGTCCAGCATTTTTGGAAGCTCCAGAAGATTACAAAGGTAAAGGAGGAACTGGAGCTGGAGTGCGTCTACTGTATCAGTTTTTGAAAGATTACTAGAAACGTATTAGATATTTTAATGCTCGTATGCACAAAATCATAAAAAGCAAATTAAAAATTGCTATTATAGGACTTGGCTATGTGGGTTTTCCCATAGCCAAAGCTTTTGCATCGCATTATGAAGTGCTTGGCTACGATATTGATTCGGAACGTATTTCGACATTACAACAAATTAGTTTTACGGGTAATGATGAAGCAAATTTAAACCTTTCTTTTACAGCAAATGCAAATGACTTATCAGATTTTGATTATTATATCATTACGGTTCCAACACCTGTAGATGCATTTAATAAACCTGATTTTTCATTGCTAAATAATGCTACAAAAACTGTAGCAAAGGCAATGAAAAAAGGGGCAATTGTTATTTTTGAATCTACGGTTTATCCAGGAGCAACAGAAGAAATAAGTGTGCCACTGTTGGAAACGGTTTCAGGGCTGACATATAATGAAGCTTTTTTTGTAGCCTATTCTCCCGAACGAATTAGTATTGGAGATAGCAAGTATAGTCTGAAAGAAATCAAAAAGATAACTTCGGGTTCTACGCCTGCAATAGCTAAGCAGGTCGATTTGTTGTATCAAACAATAATTAAAGCGGGAACGTATAGTGCTCCGAGTATTCAAGTTGCCGAGGCAGCCAAAGTAATCGAAAATGCACAACGTGATTTGAATATTGCTTTTGTCAATGAGTTGGCACAGTTTTTTTCATATTTAGATTTAGATACTAACGAAGTTTTGAAGGCAGCAGCTACAAAATGGAATTTTATGCCATTCACACCAGGATTGGTCGGAGGACATTGTATTGGTGTTGATCCGTATTATTTGCTTGCAAAAGCAAATGAAGTAGGTTTTGAACCGAAACTGATACAATTGGGAAGAATCATTAATAATAATATGAGTACTTTTGTAGCGCAACAAGCTGTAAAGTTAATGCTAAAAAAAGAAATACCTGTTGCTAACGCAAAGGCTTTGGTATTGGGTATAACTATAAAAGAGCAAGTAGCTGATGTTCGAAATTCAAAGGTTGTGGACTTGGTTCACGAATTAGAAAGTTATCAAATACAAGCCGCTGTTTATGATCCTTTTGCTGATATAAAGCAAGTAAAAGCAATGTATGCTTTAGACTTATTATCTTCTTTAAAAGACACCTATGATTTAATTATAGTAGCAGTAGCGCATCACGAGTTTATAAATATGAATTATAAAGCGCTATTAAAAGATAAAAGTGTTATTTTTGATGTCAAGTCAATAGTAGAGAGTATTGCTGTAGATGGACGATTGTAATTAATAATAGTTGATATGATAAATATAGGTTTTTTAGTTTCGTATGATTATGAATATTTATTCACCGCATTGCCATTGGTTTATGATGAAGCTGATAAAATAGTGCTTGCCATAGATAAGAATCGTAAAACTTGGAGTGGAAACCCTATTGAAATAGCAGCTGATTTCTTTGACCGAATTCAAGCTTTGGATACACGCAGAATTATTGAAATTTATGAAGATGATTTTTATGTTCCAGAATTAACACCAATGGAGTGTGATACGCGAGAGCGAACCATGTTATCAAAACGTTTAGGCAAAGGATGGAAAATACAACTGGATGCAGATGAATATCTTTATGACTTTAAGTTTTTTGCATCTTTTTTGAAAAAGCATCATTTTTTGGCACGTTTGAATTGGCTATTGCCTATTAATTTTCATGCAGAATGTATTACGTTGTTCAAAACAGTAGATAATGGGTACTTACTTATTGAAAATAGCGAACAATTTCCTTTAGTGACTAATGTAAATCAGTATAGTGAAGCGCGTAAAACAACAAATACTATAAATATAAATTTAACCACACAGGTTATTCATCAATCTTGGGCACGATCAGCAGGAGAAATAAAACAAAAAATATTTAATTGGGGACATAGAGATGATTTTGATGTATCTGCCTTTTTTGAATTTTGGAAAACAGTAGATGCAAGTAATTATGATACTTTCAAAAATTTTCATCCACTTGCTGCAGATATATGGAAAACGCTTGTTTTTGTTCCTGCTAAAGATATCGATGAATTAATAGCTACTTATGTAAAACAAAAACCACAACAGATACAATACAGCCTAGCACGTATTTTACAAAAAAGTTTTTCAGTGAATACCAAACGTGTTAAATTGTTTTTTAAAAAGTTATTTGGAATTACTAAATAATTTTTATAATTGTAGCTGATGAAAAACGAAAATGATATAAAAGTTAGTATAATTGTTCCAATATATAATGCGGCTTTATATCTTACTCCTTGTATTGAATCTATTTTAAATCAGACACTAAAAGATATTGAGTTAATTCTAGTAAATGATGGTTCAAAAGATGGTTCAGCTCAAATTATTTCGAATTATGCTAAAAAAGACAATCGTATAAAAGTCATTAATCAGAAAAATCTAGGTGTAAG
>JALSVQ010000171.1 GCA_027073495.1 Flavobacteriaceae bacterium
TTACTACTCCAATAATTGGTGCATAAGAACGCATCAAAGTACGTGTAATTTTAGGCACTCCCATTTTTGCAAATTTTTCATCATTTTTGGTCATATCTCCAGCAGTTTCTAGTGATACTAAAGAACATTCTGTACCATAACCTGATTTAGAAAGTGCGAAACCTGCTACAATACCTGCTAATAATGTCATTACTACAAAAAAGAAACTTCTATCTGCCACAGACTTACCAAATGCAGTCAATGCACCACTTGTTCCTTTCATATGCTTCATTCCTTCTGCTCCTGAAAATGCACCGTATAAAGCAGCTGTCAAAAATATTGCTGTAAACGATAATGCAATCCAAAATACTGGGTTTTTCTTCCAGTTATAGCCTTCTTTATAGGTAGCTTGCTCTCCTTTATCTTTATTAGCAATTACATAAGCTCTTGTTTCTTGATGTTTAAAATAATTAGCTAATCCTAATTTTTCCATTACTAAAAATCCTAAAGCACCACCCATTGCCATAAAAATAACAGAACCAAAAGAACGTATTCCCATAAAAGGTACTCCTCCCATAAGGTGAGTCAAAGTACATCCTCCTGCAATACGGGTTCCATAACTAAAAAATGCACCTCCAATAAAAGATACTATTAATGCTTTTTTAGAATAATGTGCCCAAGCTCTTGTTTCTTTTTCAAATAGTGTAGTTAACCATCCTCCGATAATCATACCTACAATTGGCCAACCAATACCTGGTGTAAATACACCAGCTTCGTTAGGAAGTATATGTCCTGCAGCATCTACACCGTAGGCTCCATAGAGTTCTGAATAGGTTCCTGTAATACGGTTCAAAAACACTTCCAACCCTCTAAACATACGTCCAAGGTCAGTAGTAACACTAATGTGCATCAAATGGTTTTTTGCAGCTGAAACGCCATGTCCTGCTTTATAAAAATAAATACCAAGCATATAAATTATTTGCGCTACTGCAAATACCACACCTGCATAAACATAAGACCATTGGGTATTAAATAAATTTTTCTTTTTACTCATAATATAATTATTTATTATTTTTAAGATAAAACCTAATTGGCATGGTTAGATACCAAATAGGTTCTTTAATATTGTTTGGCTTTAGAAATCCATTTGCACTCTAAATAAGTGTGCTGCAGTTTTTTCTCCACTTAAACCATTGTAATCTGTTGTTACATAGTTATACATCAAGCGTGCATGTGCATTCAAATACCAGTTTAATCCAAAAGTAATATTGTTTACTTTGTCATAATTTCCAATTGTAACATAATCTGAATTATCTACAGCAGAATAACGTAATGCTACTTCTAGTGCTCCCATTCCTCCATTATCAATATCATTTTTTGGTTTTACTCTTCCAAAAGAACCATGTTTGTATGGTCTGTGCTCTCCTGTAATGAAGTAACTTGCAAAAGCATAGTATGTACCTACTTTGTATGTTTTATTATCTGCATCTACAGTACCACTGTGTGTTTTGTATTCTCCTTGAATAGACAATGGTCCAAAAGTAGAAGCCAATTCCAAACCTAATGTAGAGCGTTTGTCAGAGATAAACCCTAAGTTATATTTATAAGATCCCATATGATTTTCTGGTCTGAATTTTATTTCTTTACCATTTCTACTATCATAGTTCACGCCTAAATGAACTACTTTATGCGCAGCTTTATCATTCATAAGTGTAGTGGTAGCACGAGCTACAAAACTCATACCGTCATCTAATCCTGAATCTTTAAAACCTGAACCATTAGACCCATTAGGGTTTGTAATAGACATTTGTAAAGTAGCTTTACCATCTAATAAACCAAAATTTTCATAGTGGATACCTGATCCCCAACGAAAATCGTGGAATGCAGTTGACATAGAACGCTCAAAAAACGTAATGTATTTACTACTTGTCATTGTATTTAAACCTGTTGCTTCAGCCAAAGAACCTACATAGAAGTTTCCAAGCTTACCTGCGCTGTATTTAAGATACACATCTCTAAAACCTATAGAACCATGTGCAAAACTGGTTTCTATTTTATATTTTACATTTTTAGCAACATGACCTGCTGCAGAAAGATGTAATCTTCTGAATTCATTACCATTCAACCAATCTTTGTCAGTTGTATTGTCATCATAGTTTGTTACAAACTCATAGTCATATTGAATACGACCATTGATTTTTACCGTTGGTTTAAACGGTGTGTTTTCGGTGTCTTGTGCCTGCATTGTATTCATGCCGAATAATGCGACTGCAATTAAAATTACTTTTTTCATTATCTATTATTTAATTTATATTTATTTTCATGTTTTTAAACATTGCAAATTTCTGTTATTTACAAACAATAAAAGGTAACAAATGTTACATTAAGATACAAATAGGTGTTTTATATTTGCAACAATATTATTCAATGCAAAATTAACTAAAGTAATAAAATAATTATCATGAAAAAAATTAGAAAAATAGTATCATTAGCAATAGTATTGGGTATTGTTGCTACATCGTGCACTGATGAATCTAGTATTCGCAAACGTGCTATCGCAAACGCGCCAAAACCTGTTGAGAAAATAGTTGAAGCTGTTGCGCCTCAAGGCTTAGGGAAAATCACAAAAATCAATGCTGATGCATTTGAAAAAATGAACAATGAAGGTAAATTCTTACTTGTAGATGTAAGAACACCAGAAGAATTTGCAGAAGGTTACATCAAAGGTGCAGTAAATGTAAATTTCAAAAAGAGAACTTTTCCAGATTATATTAATGCCATTGCAAAAGACAAACCCGTAGCTGTTTATTGTAGATCTGCAAACCGCTCTGGTAAAGCTGCTATCATTATGCAATCTTTAGGGTTCAAAAATATCTATGACTTAGATGGCGGTGTTAAAGCATGGAATAAAGCTAGCAAAGAGTTGATTAAAGAAGACAATGATGCTAACAAAAAACTACAAGAAACACTTAAAAAAGGAGAACTAAAAGGCAAAGCTATCGCTGGAAAACAACATCAAGTTGGTGTTGAAGATTTTGAAAAATTAGCAAAATCTGGTAAAGTTACTGTAGTAGATGTTAGAACTGCAAAAGAATTTGCTGCTGGACATATTGAAGGTGCTATCAATGTAGATTGGAAAAATCGTCATTTTGCAACAAATGTATTAAAAACAATAACAAATGCAAGACCAGCTGCTATTTACTGTCGTTCTGGAAATAGAGCAACACGTGCTATGTATGCTATGAGTGCTTTAGGGTTTAATGAAGTTTATAACCTAGAACACGGTATGAAATCTTGGAATGCAGCAAACAAACCTGTTAAAACATTAGAAGTAAAAGGAGATATTCGTCATCTTGATGTAGCTAATTTTAACAATGGTATCCTTGGAAAAGTAGGAAAACTAATAGATGTACGTACACCAAAAGAATATGAAGACTACCATATTCCTGGTGCAGCAAATATTGACTGGAAAAATGACAATTTTAAAGCAATGGCTGCAAAATTAGACAAAAAAGTTCCTGTAATGGTATATTGCCGTTCTGGAGTTCGTAGTGGCAGAGCTATGAAAGCATTAGAAGAAATGGGCTTTAAAGTATATAACTTAGATCATGGTATTAAAGCTTGGAAAGCTGAAAGTATGCCTTTAGAAGGTAAAAATATTCACCAAGCAGCAAGTACAAGTGAAGAAGGTTGTTAATAAATTTTTTATAATAAATTTGTTAAAAAGGTTGTAATCTAAATTACAACCTTTTTTTTTTGTGCTACAAAGTTAATTCAAAAAACCTTCGTAAAACGATATCTAACATCAAAAATTCTTTACTGTTTCTGAATACCGACAGGAAGAATAAATTTTTTGATTTATAACACTTTCATGAGAAAGCTTTGTATAAGTTGAATTAAACTGTCATTCCGCTAGAGCAAGGAACGTGCGACGAGGAATTTCTCACTACGTATCGAAATCCTTCCCATAGCGAGACAGTTTTTTAAAGCTCTCAGAGGTTTCGAATTCGCTCAAGCTCCATACTAAAATGAACTAGCGGAATGATAATAAATTAATTTGAATAGTAAATATCAAAGATTTTATAATGCTATTTGTACCTCGTGACAGTATCTTTTATTGCTCTTCTCATTATATTTAAAATTGCATTCAATAAAAAACCTACTTAATACAGTCTTACAAACTATACTAAGTAGGTTTTAAATGAATATGTTACGTTTTTAGAAATCCATTTGCACTCTAAATAAGTGTGCTGCAGTTTTTTCTCCACTTAAACCATTGTAATCTGTTGTTACATAGTTATACATCAAGCGTGCATGTGCATTCAAATACCAGTTCAATCCAAAAGTAATATTGTTTACTTTGTCATAATTTCCAATTGTAACATAATCTGAATTATCTACAGCAGAATAACGTAATGCTACTTCTAGTGCTCCCATTCCTCCATTATCAATATCATTTTTTGGTTTTACTCTTCCAAAAGAACCATGTTTGTATGGTCTGTGCTCTCCTGTAATGAAGTAACTTGCAAAAGCATAGTATGTACCTACTTTGTATGTTTTATTATCTGCATCTACAGTACCACTGTGTGTTTTGTATTCTCCTTGAATAGACAATGGTCCAAAAGTAGAAGCCAATTCCAAACCTAATGTAGAGCGTTTGTCAGAGATAAACCCTAAGTTATATTTATAAGATCCCATATGATTTTCTGGTCTGAATTTTATTTCTTTACCATTTCTACTATCATAGTTCACGCCTAAATGAACTACTTTATGCGCAGCTTTATCATTCATAAGTGTAGTGGTAGCACGAGCTACAAAACTCATACCGTCATCTAATCCTGAATCTTTAAAACCTGAACCATTAGACCCATTAGGGTTTGTAATAGACATTTGTAAAGTAGCTTTACCATCTAATAAACCAAAATTTTCATAGTGGATACCTGATCCCCAACGAAAATCGTGGAATGCAGTTGACATAGAACGCTCAAAAAACGTAATGTATTTACTACTTGTCATTGTATTTAAACCTGTTGCTTCAGCCAAAGAACCTACATAGAAGTTTCCAAGCTTACCTGCGCTGTATTTAAGATACACATCTCTAAAACCTATAGAACCATGTGCAAAACTGGTTTCTATTTTATATTTTACATTTTTAGCAACATGACCTGCTGCAGAAAGATGTAATCTTCTGAATTCATTACCATTCAACCAATCTTTGTCAGTTGTATTGTCATCATAGTTTGTTACAAACTCATAGTCATATTGAATACGACCATTGATTTTTACCGTTGGTTTAAACGGTGTGTTTTCGGTGTCTTGTGCCTGCATTGTATTCATACCGAATAATGCGACTGCAATTAAAATTACTTTTTTCATTGTTTTTACTTTTTTAGTATTGATTATTTTATTGATTATTGGTCACAAAATTAACATTTAATTAAGTAATAAAAAAAAATCAAGCGAAAAATTGTTGAAATTGTATGCTGCTTACATTGTAACAAACACCTAAAATTATTACTTTTAGTTAAAAAAACACCTAATTTCTAATAAAAACACCTAACAATTCAATTTGAATTTTCTTTATTGTAATATATGTTACCTTACTTTCTATAAATAATATTGTACTTTTGGGCTGTATTATCATTGAGTGTACTATCTTGTGAAAACACTTCAAAAGAGAACACAAAAACAGGAAGCACAGCAACAACAGCTGGAAGCATCAAACATGTAAATGCTCAAGAGTTTAATAAAGCAGTAGCTGCAAAAATAGGAGTTGTAGTAGATGTACGCACACCAGGAGAGTATACTCAAGGGCATCTTGTAGGTGCTGAAAATATTGATTTTATGAATGGAGACTTTGCAAAAAACTTTGCAAAACTAGACACAAAAACACCTGTTTTGATTTACTGTAAATCTGGCGGGCGCAGTGGTAGAGCAGCAAAAAAATTAGAAAAAATGGGCTATGCTGTGTATAATATGCAAGGTGGTTTTATGGGATGGACAGCGCAAGGGCTTCCAACTAATGTGAATGCTCCTAAAGCAAGTACTAGCGAAGAAGGTTGTTAAGCTATCCTTTTTTAAATAAAAACATAAAACCGTCTAATAGTAATTATTAGGCGGTTTTTTGTTTAAAAAAACCGACCTTTGTACTATGAAAACAAAACAAAATAATTACTTAGCAATCTTCCTTTCTTTAGGTGTCGTCGTGCTTTTTATTTTGTTTCATTTTCTGCATAAAAAAACAACTGTTGCTTCAAATATTTCACCTTTATACAAACAAATAAGCAAAACTGAATCATGTACACTATGTCATAGTTACACCAGTGGTTTTTCCAAGCATCATGACCCCAAAAACATTGGTTGTGTTGCTTGTCATTTAGGAAATCCTGCTAAAAAGAATAAAAAAGAAGCGCATCTCAACCTCATTAGTATTCCTGGAAACCTATCAAATGCCTCGCAAACTTGTGGAAAATGCCATCAAGGAATACCACAAAGAATAATGCATTCTCCTATGAATACAATGAGTGGCGTGGTTAGTATTGATAAATATGTTTTTGGCGAAAACAATGATTTAGATAGTCTTTTTCAGATTCATCATATTGATAACAAAAGTCTTGGAGAAAAACACCTTCGTAATAAATGCGCTTCGTGTCATCTAGGAAACGAAAAAACAAAAACGAATCCCATAAGCGAACGTTCACGTGGTGGTGGTTGCTTAGCTTGCCATTTGAACTATACTGAAGGTGCCAAAAAAGGTCATTTTGAATACCAACAAAACTTAAAATTACCACAAACTCATGCGAGTATCAATTTGCAAATCACCGATAAGCATTGTTTTGGATGTCATAGTCGCTCGGGACGTATAAGCACCAACTATCAAGGCTGGCACGAAACCCAATTGAAAGCGGATAGTATCACTGATTTTAAACACTATCGTATTTTAGAAGATAAGCGTGTGTTTGTAAAAAAACAAGCCGACATTCATCAACAATTAGGAATGAGTTGTATTGACTGTCACGACACTTGGGATGTGATGGGAACAGGGCAATATTATAATCATCAAGAAGATGCTGTAAGCACTACTTGTACTGCTTGTCATAGCAAAGACCTACAAAGTGTTGCTTACCAAGACCTCGATCCTTCCGATAAAAGAATGCTAAAAAAACGAAATATTGACACCACAAAACACTACCTCAAAGCTGATAACAAAATGTATTATAATGTATTAATAGAAGCAAATAAAGCGACATTAATCACAAAAAACACGCATAAAAGCATTGCTTTAAAAGATGATTATAGTAACTGCTTACGAAATAATGCACATCAATCGGTTTCCTGTAGTTCGTGTCATACTGCTTGGGCACCACAGTGTATTAGCTGCCATACAAACTATGATAAAGAAATTGGTAGTTATGACTTATTAAGCAAAAAAGAAGTTGATGGTGCTTGGCTCGAAAAAGGAGCACATTATTTAGCAAGTTTTCCTACATTGGGCGTTGTGACAAAACAAGGAAAACGCACTATCAAAACTGTAGCACCAGGAATGATAATGACTTTAGAAAAAAAACAGTCCAAAAGTTTTCATAGACTATTTGCTCCTGTAAGTGCACATACTATTAGCAAAGAAACACCTCGTTGTAAGGCATGTCATTTAAACCCTTTGGTACTAGGTTATGGACGTGGAGAATTGACTATAAATTCAAAAAAGAAATGGCTGTTTAAACCGCTCTTTGATAAGCATCAAGATGAGTTGCCGCAAGATGCTTGGATTCCTTTTTTAAAAAATGATACGGTAAACAAAGCTACTCGCAAAAATCTTCGTCCTTTTTCTAAAAAAGAGCAACAAAAAATACTAACCGTTGGCGCTTGTCTTACTTGTCATAAAGAAAAAAGTTCGGTTACTAAGCTAATGCTTAGCAATTATCCAAAAGCCTTAGAAAAACGAAGCAAACAATGTATTGTTCCTTTATATTAGTCTAAAGCTTTAAGCAAACCTGACTCTTTTTCAGGCTTGGCAACAATTTTTTTATCTTTATCGAGTACAAAATATGTCGGAGTTGCTAGTATAGCATATTTCTGAGCAACGGGGTTTTTCCATTTTCCTTTACCAAAGATATGTTGCCACCCTTCAAATTGTGCTTTTTGAACACGCCAATTTTCTATCATATCATCATCTTCTATGGCAAAGGCTATAACTTGAATATCTGATCTATCTTTTATTTCTTTATAAACCTTTGGAAGTTCTTTTAAACAATGTGAGCACGTACTACTCCAAAAAATAAGCACATACTTATCTGCTCCTTTTAATGAATGTAGCGAAGTCCATTGTTTTCCTTTTTTGAAAACTATGTTCGGTACTTTTGCTCCAATAGACAAATTACTATAAGCTGTGATTTGATATTCGAGCATCACATCTTCATATTTCTTGGTAAGTGGTTTAAGGTATTTAGTGCCTATATAGTTTGCTAATTCAGCATTTTCTTTTTGTTTCACGTCTTTACGCACATAGTCACTTTTCCCTGCAAAATGTTTCCAAGCATCACGTAAGAAAATATACTGAAATGTACTATCTTTTTCTATTTTTGAAAGCGCTTTATCAAAATCAGCTTTCATAACTTCATTGGTTTTTTCTTGCTGATCTTTGTATGTGTAATTTTGTAGTTTTTCTAATAAATAATCGGCTTGATACAAATAAGGATTGTTGAAATCTATAGCATCAAAATAATGTTTTTTCTGAAAAGCTTTAAGTGAATTTATATTAACTAATGAATTCGGAACATGAATTTGATCAGCGGTGATAAAAAATTTCACAATACTATTGCCTGCAAAACCTTCATGTTGCTTTTGAAAAGCAGCAGCTTTCTTTTTTAATTTTTTAAACTTAGCCACTCCTCCATTTTTGGTTAATTTCTCTAATTGCGATTGTAGTGCAATATTATTCTCTTGGTAGAGATAGTATAAATTATTCTCATCAGATTCAAAAATTAAAGATTCTTTTGGCTTTTTACGATCTAATGCCACTGATAAATCACCAATACCATCATAATAAATTTTAATAGCATTCTCATGCTCAGGCAGCGCATAGGTCATAAGGTATATGCCTCTATTATTCAATTTAGGAAGCTCAAAAGAAGTCGTATCATTTACAACAGCTTTATTGGCTATATATTGTTTACGAAGTCCTAGCATTTTATACAAAATTACCCATTGATTATCTTGAGCATTGGTTATTTTTACCTTTATTTTTGGTGCTTTATCATGTACTTGAGCTTGTAAAGTAAAGCTTAATAGTACTACAAGAAGTGTTATTGTTTTTTTCATATCCATCTGTTGTTTGTTTATTATTACTCAAAAACAATACCAAAAATGTTTTTGAATACTGCAAATATACAAATTGCTAATTTATTTATACCTTTGTGTCTTAAATAAAAAAGATAAAAAATGAAATCATATATTTTTCCAGGACAAGGCGCACAGTTTGTAGGTATGGGTTTAGACCTATTTGAATATGCTCCAGAAACACAAGAATTATTCTTGCAAGCTAATGAAATTTTAGGTTTTAACATAACTGATATCATGTTTGAAGGCACTGCAGATGCCTTAAAACAGACCAAAGTTACGCAACCTGCTATTTTTTTACATTCTGTTATTCAAGCTATTGCTTTGGGAGATGCATTCAAACCAGATAGCGTAGCTGGACATTCATTAGGTGAGTTTTCTGCTTTAGTTGCCAACAAAACATTGTCTTTTGAAGATGGTTTACGTTTGGTATCACAACGTGCTTTGGCAATGCAAAAAGCCTGCGAACAAAACCCAGGAACTATGGCTGCAGTACTTGGACTTGAAGATGCATTAGTAGAAAAAACGTGTGAAAATATTGATGGTGTTGTCGTTGCGGCTAATTATAATTGCCCCGGACAGTTAGTTATCTCTGGCGCTTTAGATGCAGTAAATACTGCCTGTGATTTACTCAAAGAAGCTGGTGCCAGACGCGCTTTATTGCTTCCTGTTGGTGGTGCTTTTCATTCGCCTTTAATGGAGCCTGCACGAGAACAACTTGCTGCAGCTATAGCAAATACTACATTTAACAAACCCATAGCTCCAATTTATCAAAATGTAACTGCTAGTGCGGTTATTAATCCTGATGAAATAAAAGAAAACCTAATGAAACAACTAACTGCTCCTGTACGTTGGACACAAACAATGCAACAAATGATAGCAGATGGCACAAATGAATTCTATGAAGTTGGACCAGGTAAAGTATTGCAAGGCTTACTTCGCAAAATAGACCGTAGTGTAAGTGCTGCAAGTGCTAGTGTTGCTGAGAAATAATTAAAAGATAAAAGACCGATTCGCTGATAGCTAATAGCCTTCGGTCTATCAATAAAAATTTCAAAATTAAAATATACAGCTTTTAAAAAAGCCGATAATCATTAAATGATATTAAAGCAAAAAGTGTAATTTTGCCTTTCATCAAAAAATAAAATAAAAACGATGTTACAAGTAGCTTTCATTAGAGAAAACAAAGAAAAAGTTCTAAAAGGACTAGCGGTTAGAAATTTTAAAAATGCAGCAACAATTATTGATGCTGTTTTAGAAGCAGATAGTTCAAGACGTTCGCTACAAACTGAAGTTGACCAATTGTTAGCACAAAGCAACACGCTCTCCAAAGAAATCGGTGCTTTTTTCAAAAGTGGTGAAGCGCAAAAAGCAAACCTACTGAAAGAAAAAACGGTACAACTTAAAGAAACGATTAAGCAAAAGCAAGAAGTGATGCAAACTGCTGCTAGCAAACTGCAAGAGCTATTGTATCAAATACCTAATATACCGCATCCAAGTGTTCCTAGTGGAAACACTGATGAAGATAACGAAGTTGTTTTTGAAAAAGGCACAATACCAACACTACACGAAGACGCATTGCCACATTGGGAATTGGCAAAAAAATATGATATCATAGATTTTGAATTGGGTGTAAAAATAGCAGGTGCAGGATTTCCTGTTTATAGAGGAAAAGGTGCAAAACTACAACGCGCTTTAATTGCCTATTTTTTAGACAAAAATACAGCAGCTGGCTATGAAGAGATACAACCTCCATACCTTGTTAATGAAGCATCTGGGCGAGGAACTGGGCAGTTGCCAGACAAAGAAGGGCAAATGTATCACGATGCCAAAGACGACCTCTACCTTATACCAACTGCCGAAGTGCCTGTAACAAACATCTACCGCGATGTGATTGTCAACGAAAAAGATTTTCCAATCTCAAACACTGCTTATACACCATGTTTTAGACGTGAAGCTGGTTCTTATGGCGCTCATGTAAGAGGGCTTAATAGATTACACCAATTTGATAAAGTTGAGATTGTACGTATAGAACATCCAGACAA
>JALSVQ010000172.1 GCA_027073495.1 Flavobacteriaceae bacterium
CCAATTATTTCGTTTTTTGTATTCTTGAAGTTTTAATCCATTTTTACTTGCTTCGGCATCAATAATTGGTATATCTTCTTCATAAAAACCACTCAAAAGAAGGGTTGCACCTTTATCCATACAGTTGGCATAAGTTGCAATATCATTAAGCAGTATATTTCTGTTAATGTTAGCTATGATAATCTCGTAATGTTTGTTGAGCAAAAGACTTGCATCACCTTCATAGACGGTAATAGTATTACAATTATTGCGGGCTACATTTTCTTGCGAATTGACATAACACCAGTTATCTATATCAATAGCGTCAATGGCTTTAGCGCCTCGCATTTCAGCAAGTATGGCAAGAATACTCGTTCCACAACCCATATCAAGAACTTTTTTGTCTTTTAGATTGAGCTCCAAAATATGTTCTACCATAAGATGTGTCGTTTCGTGATGTCCTGTTCCAAAGCTCATTTTTGGCTCAATAACAATATCGTAATCGGCTGCTATCTTTGGGTGAAAAGGTGCGCGAATACTCACTTTGTCTGCGATATACAATGGCGAAAAATTCTTTTCCCATTCGCTATTCCAGTTAGTTTGTGCTATTTTTTCTTTTTTGTAATTGATATCAAATTCTTTTGATTGCAATGCATAAACATCGTCCAAAATAGCTTCATGCCAATCTTGTTCTTGAATATAAGCTATAAAACCTGTTTCGGTATCTACAAAACTTTCAAAATTAGCAAAACCCAATTCCGCAATAAGAATTTCGCGAGTAGGTTCTATGGGATTGAGTGTAAAAGTGTATCCTATATATATTTTGTCCATTATATTGCTTTAATTATTGCTGTGAAATCGGCAGCTTTTAATGCTGCACCACCAATCAATCCACCATCAACATCAGGTTTAGAAAATAGTTCTTCGGCATTAGCTGGTTTTACCGATCCGCCATAGAGTATGCTTACATCTTCTGCAAGTGACGCACTATGTTTTTTAGCAATTAGACTTCTAATATAAGCGTGCATTTCTTGGGCTTGCTCTGGGCTTGCCGTTTCTCCTGTTCCTATTGCCCAAACGGGTTCGTAGGCTATTGTAATAAAATTGTACGCATAGGCGTCTAATGCAAAAAGGGCTATTTCTAATTGTTTTTTGATTACATCAAAATGTTTTTCAGTCTTGCGATCTTCAAGTTGTTCGCCAACACAAAAGATAATATTCATATTGTATTCGAGTGCTTTTGATACTTTTTCTTTCAGAACAGTGTCGGTATCATTGTAGTAAGCACGGCGTTCTGAATGCCCAATGATTACATGGTCAATGCCTAATGAGCTCAACATATCTGCAGAAACTTCACCTGTGTAAGCGCCTTTTTCTTTATGATGAACATTTTGAGCAGCTAGTGTTATTGTTGTGTTTTCTGTTGCAACTGCAAGAATAGGCAAATTCACAAAAGAAGGTGCTACTATTATTTTTGCTTGTGTTTCAAATGTACTTAGTGCATCCATTAATTCACCGATTAACAATTGACTTTCAACTACATTAAGATTCATTTTCCAGTTTCCTGCTACAATTTTTGTTCTCATTTTTCTTTTTTTAATTATGCAAATATACTAAATAAGCTTAAATAATTAACTGTTAATATGTTGTTTAAATTTACTTTTTATTAACCACAATTTAGTATTCTATTGTACTCATTTTCTCATAAATAATAAGTATATTTGCACTCTATTTAAAATGATTCTAAATAACAAATATGACTATTGCAGATTTAAATGTAGGCGATATTGCTCAGGTCGTTGCTTGTAAAGCAACCGAAATCCCTTTAAAACTAATGGAAATGGGATGTTTGCCTGAGCAAAAAATAAAAATACTACAGTTAGCTGTTGCCAATGGTCCTATCTATTTGGAAGTAAATGGCAGTTTTATTGCAATTCGTAAGGAAACAGCATCACAGATACAAGTAAAATATTTGAAACAAGGGGCTAATGGCTAAAAAAACAGTTAATATAGCACTTGTAGGAAACCCAAATACGGGTAAAACATCTTTGTTTAATGCTTTGACAGGCTTGAAGCAGAAAGTAGGAAATTACCCAGGAATCACGGTTTCTAAAAAAGAAGGTTTTGCCAAAATCACAGCAGGTTTAGAAGCCAATATTATTGATCTTCCAGGTACGTATAGCTTAAACCCAAGTTCAATAGATGAAACTATTGTTTTAAACTATCTACTGGACAAAAAAAATAAGCCTGATATTGTTTTAGTTGTTGCAGAAGTAGAACATCTTAAACGCAATTTATTACTTTTTACACAAATAAAAGATTTGGGATATCCAGCTATATTAGTTATTAATATGGCAGATCAATTGGATCGCAAAGGTATTAGCATTGATATCGAAGCACTCAAAAAACAATTAGACTCTGAAGTTGTGCTCGTCAGTGCTCGAAAAAATAAAGGAATAGATCAGTTAAAGCAAGTGTTAGCAAATCATAAAATGTTGCCTTCGCAAGCATTAATAAAAGGCGAAGCTATTGATAAAGATTTATTTGAGACACTAGAAAAAATAGTGCCCAATCAGCCACTTTATATTTCGTGGTTGGCATTGACGCATCCAGAAGTTTCGTTGTTATCAGCTGAAGGTCAAAAAAAATTAAATGATTTAGCTTTGTCTAAAAACAAGATAAAACAACTTCAAAACAGAGAAACTATAGTGCGTTATCAAGTTATAAATACTATTTTGAAAGGTATTTATATCAAAGATTATATGAAAGGTAGTGGTTTGCGCTCTAAATTAGACCGTATTCTTACACATCAATTTTGGGGATATGTTATTTTCTTCTTAATCTTGGTTACTATTTTTCAATCCGTTTTTGCTTGGGCAAGTATCCCAATGGACTACATTGATGGATTATTTTCTGATATCGTACATTTATTAGAACAAAAACTACCAGCAGGAAAATTAACAGATCTCATTACTCAAGGTATCGTCCCTGGTATTGGCGGCGTATTGATTTTTGTGCCTCAAATAGCTATTTTATTTTTCTTTATTGCATTACTTGAAGAAACGGGCTATATGAGTAGAGCAGTTTTTCTTATGGATAAAGTTATGCGTAAATTTGGGATGAGCGGAAAAAGTGTTGTTCCATTGGTTGCAGGTACTGCCTGTGCTGTTCCTGCCATTATGGCCACGCGTACAATCTCCAATTGGCGTGATCGATTAATAACCATATTGGTAACTCCTTTTACAACATGTTCGGCACGACTGCCTGTTTATGCCATTATTATAGCATTGGTGATTCCCGATAAAACGGTTGGAATTTTTAATTTACAAGGTTTGGTTTTGATGATTTTGTATTTGTTAGGTTTCTTTATGGCTTTGCTATCTGGTTATATTTTAACGTGGTTTTTGAAACAGCAAAACAAAACATTTTTTATCATCGAAATGCCATCATACAAAATACCTTCGTTTCGAAATATTTTTATCCGTATAGTAGAAAAAACAAAAGCTTTTGTCTTTGGAGCAGGAAAAATAATTTTTACTATAAGCATTATTTTATGGTTTTTGGCTTCTTATGGTTTTTATACCAAACAAGATGTTAGTAATTATGAAGAAACTTTGCTCGAAAAGAAAAGATCGCCTAAAGCTTTGGATGCTGCAGTAGCAAATTACAAGCTTGAGCATTCTTATATTGGAACTGCAGGAAAACTTATAGAACCCCTTACAAAACCATTGGGTTATGATTGGAAAATAGGCGTTGGGCTGATTAGTTCATTTGCAGCACGAGAAGTTTTTGTAGGTACTATGGCAACGCTCTATAGTGTAGGAGGTCAAGACGACGAAGGAACCATAAAAGAGCGAATGGCAGCAGAGACAAACACCGAAACTGGAAAACCATTATATAATCTACCTGTAGGAATGTCTTTGCTTATATTTTATGCCTTTGCAATGCAATGTCTCAGTACGCTGGCAATTGTTAAAAAAGAAACCAATTCTTGGAAATGGCCTTTAATTCAATTATTTGGCATGTCTGGATTTGCATATTTAATGGCATTTATAACGTATCATATTTTTAGCTAATGGAAACACAAGAAATAATAGTATTTATAATTGTAGGCTTAGCAGTGTTGAGTCTTTTTCGCCCACTAATCAAGAAAAAAAAGAAAGGATGTGATGATTCAGGTTGTGACTGTGGGTAAACTTTGAGTTAATAATGATTTTGTTTTTTAATTATTAATAGATTTGCGCTTTTCTATTAAAGGATTGCTATCGCATCCTGTAAAGCTCCGCTTTGAAAACAAAAAAACCGAAATTCAAATTCAAATAAATTTTGATTTGACGTTCGGTTTTATTCTTTATTTGTGACCTCGACAGGATTCAAACCTGTAACCTTCTGAGCCGTAATCAGATGCGCTATTCAGTTGCGCCACGAGGCCGTTTTTAAGGAGTGCAAATATAACAGGTTTTTTTTAATTCGCCAAATCTTATTTTATTTTTTTTGATAAATCTGCAAAATTTATAGCAACACCCATAGAAATCATCATGGTGCTCATAGTATGTGTTACATTGGTATCAGGTACTGCACCAAGCGGATTGCTATCTGAAACCATAACAGGGCTTAACCAAGCGCCAGAAATACTATTTTGAAATCCGTACTGCATAGCCATATTAAATGTTGCTTTTTTACTTAAACGGTAGCTTAAACCAAGTGTTGCTTCGTTTTCAATAATAGCAGGAGCGGCTGCAGATAAAAAAGCATGTTCTTCGCTAACGGGGCTTGTATTGTGTACAAAACCACCACGCAGTGTCAAAGGATATTTGGTGTAAAAACGAGGTTTTGATTTATCTCTTTTACTGCGTTTATGACGGCGTCGCTTGAATTTAATTTTATGATATTGCGCACCAAATGCAAATACGTGGCTATTCTCCCATCCAAAACCGCCAATAGTATTATCACTTTGCCAAAAACCACGATTGAAACCTGGCGTTTCTACATAATTTATTGAGCGATAGTCAAGACCTAAATCCCAATATTTACTTGAATAACCAACACCTAAAGAAACAATTGCAGGAAAATCCATATTGAATATGCTATATCCAGCGTCTGAGCCATCAGTATTAGTATTTTTAAATGAAAAATCACCTATGTTCTGTACTGTTTTGTAGGAAGCGCCAAATTTAAAACCACGTCCTCTTCTGTCTGTCATGTCATAATATGCGCCAAGTTCTAAACCTAATCCATTTGTTGTTGCTTTAGCACTATTAGGATAGCCTGTAGCACTTGGTGGAGCAGTTGGGTTTGGTGTTATTGCTAGACTTGCTACATCAAAAATAGGAGAGATGCCAACAGCCAATTTTTTTGTTATGGCATAAGACCAAGTAAAGCCAACTTGCATTAATTGATATTGCGATTTGATATGTCCAAAAACGGTTGGGAATGTTATGGGATTTCCTGTAGCTGAAGTACTCTGCGCATAATCTACACCGAAACCACTTACGCCACGTACAAAAAATGCGTATTTATTAGGATTGTCTTTTTTTCCAAAAGCATAAGACACATTAGGAATCAATGAAAAACCACCATCGCTAGCTGTCTCTCCTTCAAGCGCACCATATTGTGACGAAACAGTAGGTGATGCTAACATACCAGTGGCGTCAACTTGGAGTAATTTTCCGCTAAAAGCAGCTAATGAAGCAGGATTCCACATTAAAGCACCATCTACCGAAGTTGGTTGAGCAACTGCCATTCCTGCCATTCCAATATTTGTAGCTCCTATTCCAGGCATCACATGACCTGTTTGTGCGAAAATGGAAATACTTGCCGATAGCATTATAATTAGAAATGATTTTTTCATAGTTTAGATGAATTATTTAATTTTTAATAAACACAAAGCTACAAAAAAATAAAAAGAATTGATTTAATTGCCGTACTTTTGTTTCTTATTTAATAATTAGAACTAAATAATGAAATTACAACTCACAAAACCCATTTGCTTTTTTGATTTAGAAACCACAGGAACTAATATATCAAAAGATCGTATTGTAGAAATAGCGATAGTAAAAGTGCATCCTGATGGCAAAGAAGAAACAAAGGCTTGGCGTGTCAATCCAACTGTCCCTATTCCAGAAATAGTTTCAGAAATTCATGGTATTTATCAAAAAGATATTGAAGATAAACCGACATTCAAAGAACTTGCTCCAGAAGTGTACAGTTTTATAAAAGGCTGCGATTTGGCTGGTTATAATTCAAACCGATTTGATATTCCGTTATTAGCCGAAGAAATGCTTCGCTCAGGAGTTGATTTTGATTTAAAGAATAATGTAGCTGTAGATGTGCAGACTATTTTTCATAAAAAAGAGCAACGCACATTGGTTGCTGCTTATAAGTTCTATTGTGATGGAGATTTGACCAATGCACATGCAGCAGAAGCAGATACCAAAGCAACATACGAAGTGCTTAAAGCACAATTGGATCGTTATCAAGACCTTCCAAAAGATATGAAAACGTTAAGCGAATATACATCGCAACGCAGAACAGTAGATTTTGCAGGTTTTATAGTTTATGACAAAGATAATAATGAAGTTTTTGGTTTTGGAAAAAACAAAGGACGTTTGGTTACTGATGTTTTAAAGGCTGAGCCAGGTTATTATAACTGGATTCAGAACGCAGACTTTCCGTTATATACCAAAAAAGTATTGACAGCTATTAAACTTCGTGATTTGCAAATAGGTGGTTAATTAATATAAAAAAAATAAGTATTAATGAAGATAATTTGTATTGGTAGAAATTATGCAAAACACATTGCAGAATTAGCAAATGAAAGACCAGAAGAACCTGTTGTTTTTCTAAAACCGGATTCTGCTATTTTGGCAAAAAAAATACCTTTTTTTATACCACCATTTTCTGACGAAATTCACTTTGAAACAGAGGTGTTGGTCAAAATTAATCGTGTAGGAAGATATATAGAACCAAAATTTGCACATAAATATTATAATGAAATCGGGCTTGGTATTGATTTTACTGCTCGAGATTTGCAGA
Organism: Flavobacteriaceae bacterium; assembly: GCA_027073495.1. GTDB lineage: Bacteria > Bacteroidota > Bacteroidia > Flavobacteriales > Flavobacteriaceae > JALSVQ01. The sequence continues at coordinate 7,015 of JALSVQ010000172.1, forward strand.
GTAAACTCAAAACAAAAGGCTTGCCTTGGGAGAAAGCAAAAGCCTTTGATGGTAGTGCTGTGATTGGTTCTTTTTATGATAAATCAGTATTTGATTTGGATAATTTGTCATTTCAACTTTTTCAAAATGATATGCTTGTTCAAGATGGAAATACAAAAGCTATGCTTTGGAAGATAGATGAATTAATAGCTTATGTATCGCAGTATTTTACTTTAAAAAAAGGTGATGTTATCTTTACAGGAACACCAGCAGGTGTAGGAAAGGTGCAAGCAGAGGATATTTTAATAGGAAAAATAGAAGGTAAAGAAGCTTTTAATATAAAAATTAAATAAATGCAAGCAACTATTATTACCATAGGAGATGAGATACTCATTGGGCAGATTGTAGATTCCAATTCAGCATTTATAGCGCAAGAATTGAATAAAATAGGTATTGCTGTTAAGCAAATTGTTTCAATACAAGATGATGCTAAGCATATAACACAAGCTGTTGCAAATGCTGAACGAGAAAGTGATATCGTTATTCTAACAGGAGGACTTGGACCTACAAAAGATGATATTACCAAAAACACACTTTGTGCTTATTTTGATGATACAATGCGGTTTTATCCAGAAATAGAAACACATGTAAAGGCATTATTTAAAAAATACGATTTAAAATATATTGCTATTAATAAACATCAAGCCGAAGTGCCTAGCAAAGCCGAAGTGTTATTTAATGATTACGGAACAGCGCCAGGTATGTGGTTTGAAAAAGATACTAAAGTAATTGTTTCATTGCCAGGAGTACCTTTTGAAATGAAAAATTTAATAGTAGAAAAAGTAGTTCCCAAACTACAACAACATTTCAAAAGACCGTTTATAGTACATAAAACTATTATTACATTTGGTAAGGGAGAGAGTGAACTTGCTAGTATTATTGCAGCTTGGGAAGAAGCTTTGCCTAGCTTCGTTAAATTAGCTTACTTACCAAGTTACGGGCGTGTACGTTTGCGTTTATCAGGGAAACATGAAGATAAAGAACTATTAGAAACAGCAATTAACAGTAATATTGAACGGCTACTCCCTTTAATACAAGATATTTTTATAGGTTTTGATGATAATGGTGTTTTGCAAGTACTGAAACAGTTGTTAAATAGGAATAATGCTACATTAGCAACAGCTGAGAGCTTTACAGGCGGAAAGCTTGCAGGAGAATTGACTAGCATTTCGGGTTCGTCAAGTTATTTTGTAGGAAGTGTGGTTAGCTATGCTACGCGCATAAAAGAAACTGTGTTGCAAGTTCCAAACGCATTGATAACAAAGCACTCTGTAGTGAGTAAAGAAGTAGCAGAAGCAATGGCAAAAGGCGTACGAGAATTAATGCAGAGTGATTATGCAATAGCTACAACAGGAAATGCGGGTCCTACAAAAGGAGATTCTGCTGCTGAGGTAGGAACTGCGATTATAGCAATAGCGACTCCTGAAGGAGTGGAGAGCTTTGAGTATAATTTTGGTCAGCCACGAGAAAAAGTAATACAAAGAGCTATAAATGAGTCGTTATTTTTAGTAATTAAAAAAATTAAAAAAAGGATTAAAATATTTTTGCTAGATTAAAATAAAATGCTTTAATTTGCACACTGTTTTAAGAACAAGAATATAAAGATAGAAAGAAATGTCAAGAGTTTGTGAATTAACTGGAAAAAAAGCAATGGTGGGAAACAATGTTTCGCATGCAATGAATAGAACACGTAGAAAATTTAGTGTGAATCTTATTAAAAAACGTTTTTATTTACCTGAGGAAGATAAATGGATTACTTTAAAAGTATCTGCTTCAGCGTTAAAATCAGTAAACCGTTTAGGAATTACTGAAATGGTAAAAAGAGCACGTAAAGATGGATTCATCAAATAAATAATTGAAAGATGGCTAAAAGAGGAAATAGAGTTCAAGTTATACTAGAGTGTACTGAACACAAAGCAAGTGGAATGCCTGGTACATCTAGGTACATCACAACAAAGAACAAAAAGAACACACCAGATAGATTAGAGATTAAAAAATACAATCCTATTCTTAAGAAAATGACTGTTCATAAAGAAATCAAATAATTATTAAGTTATGGCAAAGAAATCAGTAGCATCGTTACAAACTGGAACGAAACGTTTGACAAAAGCAATAAAAATGGTAAAATCTCCAAAAACAGGAGCTTACATGTTTGTTGAAAAAATAATGAATCCAGACCAAGTAAAAGATTTTTTAAAAAAATAATCTTTAAACGCTTGACAATAAGATACTAGCTGCTTTCAATACTATTGAAAGTAGCTTTTTTTGTTTTAACTATTTATCAGAAACAATGAGTTTATTTAAAAAAATATTTTCCAAAGAAAAAAAAGAAACCTTAGACAAAGGACTTGAAAAAACACAACGTAGTTTTTTCAATAAACTTTCTAAGGCAGTTGCTGGTAAGTCAAAAGTTGATGACGATGTGCTTGACAATCTTGAAGAGGTATTAGTTTCTTCTGATGTAGGTGTTGAGACAACACTTAAAATTATAGCACGTATTGAAGCGCGCGTAGCGCAAGATAAATATTTAGGTACAGAAGAGCTTAATAAAATATTGCGTGAGGAAATAGCGGCATTGCTTGCCAAGACCAATCATGGTAATGAAACCGATTTTACAACACCAGAAGATAAAAAACCATACGTTATTATGGTAGTTGGTGTCAACGGCGTTGGAAAAACTACCACAATAGGAAAATTAGCAAGCCAATTTAAAAAAGCAGGAAAAAAAGTTATGCTTGGAGCAGCAGACACTTTTCGTGCAGCTGCTATTGATCAATTACAGATTTGGGCTGATCGTGTGGATATTCCCATTGTTAAGCAGCAAATGGGTTCGGATCCAGCTTCTGTAGCTTTTGATACGTTGCAATCTGCGGTAAACCAAGATGTAGATGTTGTTATCATTGATACTGCAGGACGCTTGCATAACAAAGTAAACTTAATGAACGAATTAACAAAAATAAAACGTGTGATGCAAAAGGTTGTACCTGACGCACCTCATGAAGTGATGCTTGTATTGGATGGCTCTACAGGGCAAAATGCTTTTGAGCAAGCCAAACAATTTACCAAAGCAACAGAAGTTACTGCACTTACAGTTACCAAATTAGACGGTACTGCCAAAGGTGGAGTGGTAATAGGTATCTCTGATCAATTTCAAATACCAGTTAAATACATTGGGGTAGGAGAGGGTATTGATGATCTACAGGTATTTAATAAAATAGAATTTGTAGATTCGTTTTTTAAAGCGTAGTAAATATTCATTTTTTTATTTAATCCCTACATTTTTGAGCACGCAACATTTCGCGTTTACCAGGAGGACCAGGCAATCGTTCTACAGTAAATCCTACTGCTTGCATTGCTCTTCTCACGCTACCTTTTGCTGAATACGTAACAAGAACACCATTGCTTTTTAAAGCGGCATACATTTTTTTAAAAATAGTTTCCGTCCATAATTGGGGTTGAACACGAGCACCAAAGGCATCGAAATAAATTAAATCAAATTGGTTTTGATACGAAATGTTTTCAAATTGCGCTTGTACTTTTTCTAACTGAAACCAAGATGTGATTGCTATGTTTTCTTCCCAAGGAGTTTGATGCATTGTATTAAATAAAATTTGCTTATTCAAAACAGCTAAGATTTGAGCATAATTGAGCATCGAAACCTCATTGCTACTAATAGGATAGGCTTCTACACCAAGATAATTGATATTAATTTTTCGTCTTTCAGCTTCTAACAGTGTGATAAACGCATTGAGTCCTGTACCAAAGCCAATTTCTAATATGGCAAGGTCATTATCAAATAAATTCAATCCGTTTTTGATAAAAACATGATACGCTTCTTGAATAGCGCCGTGTTTAGAATGGTATTGTTCGTTCCATTCAGGCAGATGGATTGTAGTAGAGCCATCTCCTGTTATTAAAAGTTCGCGTTTTAGTGGTTTTGATTGCATTAAAATATATTGAAATACAAAAGTAATTAATTCTTGCCAATATCAAGAGATTATGTAAGTTTGTATTATGAAAAAAGCAATACAATTCGTAGTTTTTATTTTGGTATATCCTATCATTTGGATTATCTCCATTTTGCCTTTTCCATTGTTGTATTTGTTTTCTGATTTTGTCTTTGTACTATTATATTATGTCTTTGCCTATCGCAAAAAAGTAGTACGAAGCAATTTACAGCTTGCTTTTCCTGAC
>JALSVQ010000173.1 GCA_027073495.1 Flavobacteriaceae bacterium
GGAGGAATAACAAGCAATACCACTGTAAAAGGTTTTAATGTAAACACCGTTGGACTTAAATACATGCTCTTTCAACCCAAAACAGAACGCGAAGTCAATATCAGAAGCTGGAAAGCCAATCAGCGTATTAACTGGAAAGAGTTTATCCCTACAGTATCATTGACAGCACAAATGCATACCGATATGGTAGGCGCACCTTTCAAAACTGATGCATTAGCATTTAAAGCAGGAATACAGTTGCAAAACAATTTTAGCTCGGGTTTTGTTTTTGTAGGTAATATTTTTGCTGACAATGTCTCAGATCCTAATCTTCGTTATTTTGATGCCATTGCTGCTTTGACTTATGCTTTGACTGAAAAATTTTCTGCTTTTGGAGAGTACGAAGGTAAATTATATAAAACACAAGACAAAGAGCATTGGGCTGCTTTTGGCTTTGCGTATTTATTTTCTAAAGACCTCCAAGTTGATATTGATGCACGTAAACTTTTTATGGCTACTAGAGCCGGTTACTATCTTGGTTTAGGCTTATCTTGGCGTGCTGATATGCACAAAGATTCGTATAAAATCAAAACCAGTGATGTACAAGAAAATCCTGACGCAAGCGGTGGAGACCGTAAAACAAGAAAAGCAGCAAAACGTGCTGCACGAAAAAATAAAAAAGCAAATCGTAAGCAAAAATAATGATAACTATACAAGAAATTTCAAGTAAACGCGATCTTAAAAAATTTGTAAAATTCCCTTTTGAATTATACAAAAATAATAGATATTGGGTACCACCCATCATCAAAGACGAACTCGCTAGTTTTGATAAAGACGAAAATCCTGTGTTTGAAAACGCTGAAACTCATTTTTTTCTAGCTTATAGCGATACTAAGATAGTAGGCCGTGTTGTAGCCATAATAAACCAATTAGAAATAGAAAAATTAGGGATTAATAAAATACGCTTTGGCTGGTTTGACTTTATAGACGACAAAGCAGTAAGCAAAGCATTACTAGAAAAAGTAGCCGAAATAGGAAAAACAGCAAACTTAGAATATATGGAAGGCCCAATGGGGTTTTCAAATATGGATAAAGTTGGCGTACTTACTTATGGGTTTGAGCATATTGGTTCTATGGTTACTTGGTATAACCATCCGTATTATCAATCGCATCTAGAAGCCTTAGGTTTTGAAGTTGAAAAAGAGTATATCGAATCAAAATTTACCTTTGCTTCTATCAAAAAAGAATCATTTCAGCGTATCGTGCCATTACTTAAAAAACGCTATGGTTATAAAGCGTTAGATTTTACCAAAACCAAAGATATCATGCCTTACATAGATGAGATGTTTGAGGTTTTTAATGAAGCCTATGCTTCATTATCAACATTTGTACCGATTACAACAAAACAAGTGGCATATTTCAAAGAAAAGTATTTGCCATTTATCAATCCTGAAATGATAAAATTTGTTGCCAATAAGGAAGGTAAATTGATTGGATTTTCGATAACAATGCCTTCATTCTCTAAGGCATTGCAAAAAGCCAATGGAAAATTATTCCCTTTTGGATTGTTTCATTTACTCAAAGCAAAAAAACATCCAGAACACGTTGATTTTTATCTTATAGGTGTGCACCCAGATTATCAAGGAAAAGGTGTTTCAGGAGTTCTATTTGACCAGTTTTACACTACCTATTCGCGCTTAGGCGTGGAATGGTGCTACAGAACACCCGAATTGGTAGATAATAAAGCCGAAGCTGCCATTTGGAAAAATTTTGATGTTGAAGTTTTTGCTAAGCGCGCTACGTTTAAGCGAGATTTGTAAAATTATTCTAAAACTGCTTAATTAGCTCACTTACCAATTTAGAAACCTTTGGTGTTGCTGCATTTGCAGCTTCCAGTACTTCTTGATGGTTGATTTCGCCTATTTCATCTTCACTTCCTATGTCAGTAATGATTGAGATACCAAAACACTGCATATCCATATGTTTGGCTACAATAACTTCAGGTACGGTACTCATTCCTACAGCATCTGCCCCTAATTTTTTAACCATTACATACTCTGCCAATGTTTCAAAAGTTGGTCCTTGAAGACCTAGATAAATCCCTTCTTTAATATCGATTCCTGATGTATTAGCAATAACTTTAGCTTTGGCAATCATCTTTTTATCATAAGGCTCACTCATATTTACAAAACGAGGACCAAAACGCTCATCATTATGACCACGTAGTGGATGCTCAGGAAACTGGTTAATATGATCTTTTAGTAGCATTACATCACCAACTACAAAATCAGGATTCACACCACCACTAGCATTAGAAACTACCATCTTGTTAATGCCTAATTGTTTCATTACACGCACAGGAAAAGTAACTTCTTGCATAGAATAGCCTTCGTAATAATGAAAACGACCTTGTAACATCATAATAAAAACATCACCGATATGCCCAAAAACAAGCGCTCCTTGATGCCCTTTTACAGTAGAAACAGGAAAATTAGGTATTGCAGTATAAGGTATCGTGTGTGTTATGTTTACTTCATTAACCAAATCTCCTAAGCCTGAGCCAAGAATGATACCATATTTTGGGGTTTCTGATACTATATTTTTTAAATAATTAACGGTTTCCTGTACTTTGTTCCACATATCGTTTTATTTTTAAATTAAAATCTTTTTCATTATCTATAATACTTACTTTTATCGGCAAATAATACAATTTAGTCTTTATTTTGGTATGTAGCCGCATAAAATCTTTTTCTGTTGTAATAATTATCGAATTTTCAGCCTCCAAAATTACGGAAATATCTTGACTTGTGAAATTATGATGATCAGAAAATGCTAAATGTTGAAAACTAAGTTTTTGTTTTTTGAGATGTTTTACTAAAGGCTCAGGATTAGCAATACCAGTTACTAAAATTATCTCTTGGTCTTTTAAACCCGTTAACCGTACACGTTCAGTATTACTATATACTAAATCATCATAAACAATTGTAGAGAAAAATATTGTTTGCGTGAGTCCAACATTTAACCTTTTAGCAATAGTAAATTGTTCTTTTTCAGAAAGCTGTGCAGGGCATTTAGTTACAACAATGAGTTGTGCCCGCGAGATACCTTTTTTAGGTTCACGTAAATTTCCTGAAGGCAACATACTGTCATCAATAAACAAATCATCATAAGGTGTTAAAACAATAGTAAGACCTGCTTGAATTTGACGATGTTGAAAAGCATCATCAAGGAGTATGATGTCTGGTTTAGGCTTTAAATCTAATAATTTTTGAACCCCCAAGACCCGTTTTTCAGAAACAGCAACAGTCAATTTCTCAAATTTATTATAAAATTGAAAAGGTTCATCACCAATAGAAGCTACACTACTGTTATCATTAGCCAAAAGAAAACCTTTTGATTTTCTTTTGTAGCCTCTACTAAGAGTTGCTACACGATAATTATCTTGCAATAACCGAATAAGATATTCTATATGTGGTGTTTTTCCAGTTCCGCCTACAGAGAGATTACCAACATTGATAATCGGTATTTCAAATGCATGGCTTTTTAATACGCCTTTATCATAGAGTGCATTGCGTGTAGCAGTCACTCCGCCATAAAGCACGGCAAATGGTTTTAATAATTTTCTAAAAAAAAACTTCATTATGCGAATGTAAGCTATTTTTGGTTATTTTTGATGAAAATTTGAAAGATGACTGTAAAAAATGTTTGTAATTATTTAGAAGAATTAGCACCACTAGCTTATGCCGAAAGCTTTGATAACGTTGGTTTGCTTGTAGGAGATAGTGCTATGAAAGTTGCGGGTATATTAATTACTTTAGACACTTTAGAAAATGTAATCGATGAAGCCATAGCTAAAAAATGCAATCTTATAGTAAGTTTTCATCCTATAATTTTTAATGGTTTAAAAAAGATAACTGGAAAAAATTATGTGGAACGTGTTGTCTTAAAAGCAATAAAAAATGACATTGCTATCTACAGTATGCATACCGCTTTAGATAATGTTTCTCGAGGCGTTTCGGCTCAAATATGCAAGCAGTTGGGATTAGTAAATTATAAAACATTAATACCCCAAAAACACACCTTAAAGAAACTAACTACCTATGTGCCAAGAGCAAAAAAAGATACAGTGTTACAAGCACTTTACCAAGCAGGTGCAGGAAGTATAGGAAACTATAGTGAATGTAGTTTTAGCGTATTGGGAGCAAGTACTTTCAAAGGGAATATAACCAGTAACCCTGTGGTTGGAAAGCCAGAAGTTAAAGAACAAACTATTGAAGACCAACTTCATATTTCCCTTGAAGCAAAAGATGAATCTAAGATACTAAAAGCATTATTTGCACAACATCCTTACGAAGAAGTTGCCTACGAAATAACAGCACTAGAAAATAGGAATCAAAATATAGGAATGGGAATGCTAGGCGAATTAAAAGCGCCTATGCAAGAAGAAGCATTTATGCATTTACTGAAAGAAAAAATGCAAGTCAAATGTATTAGACATAGTAAACTTTTAAATAAAACAATAAAAAACGTAGCAGTACTGGGAGGTTCTGGTAGTTTTGGACTAAAAAATGCCATAGCACAAGGTGCTGATGTGTATGTTAGTGCAGACTTTAAATATCATGAATTTTATCAAGCTGAAAATCAAATAATTATAATGGATATTGGACATTATGAGAGCGAACAGTTCACAAAAAATTTATTATACGATTATCTTAAGAAAAAATTTAGTACTTTTGCGGTTATTTTATCAGAAGAAATAACAAATCCAATCAATTATTTTTAATAATGGCAAAAAAGAAAGAATTAACTGTAGAAGATAAGTTAAGAGCATTGTACGACTTACAGCTTATAGACTCACGTATTGACGAAATCAAAAGATTACGTGGTGAGCTACCACTTGAGGTAGAAGATTTAGAAGACGAAATTGAAGGCTTAAAGACACGTCTAGAAAAGGTAAATGTTGAAATAGCAGAGTTTGAAGCTGAAATAGCAAACAAGAAAAATATTATTCTTGAAGCAGATGAGTTGACAAAACGCTATACAGAACAACAAAAAAATGTTCGTAATAATAGAGAATTCAACGCTTTATCAAAAGAAATAGAGTATCAAGAGCTTGAAAAAGAACATGCAGAAAAACTCATTAAAGAATTGCACGCTAAAATTAATTTCAAAAAAGAATTAATTGATGGTGTAGCAAAAGATGATAAAACTATTGTTGGTCTTAAAGAAAAGACAAGCGCTAGAGCAGATCACTTAAAACATAAAAAAGGAGAGCTAGATACTATACTTGCTGAAACAGCAAAAGAAGAAGAAGCTCTTTTTAAAAAATCTGAAGATTTCGGAAAAATTATTGATGCACACCTTCTTAAAGCGTATACAAGAATTCGAAGTAGCGTAAAAAATGGACTAGCAGTAGTTGCCATAGCGCGTAATGCTTCTTCAGGTTCTTTCTTTACTATACCACCTCAACGCCAAATGGAAATAGCGATGCGCAAAAAAATCATTACAGATGAACATAGTGGTAGAATATTAATTGATGCCGAACTAGCTGCCGAAGAGCAAGTAAAAATGGAAAAAATGTTTGCTAAACTTAAATAAAATTAGAAATACAATACTATTGTGTGTTTCTTATTAAATATACATAAAAAAAGTCAATTATTTGTTTAATTGACTTTTTTTTTGTTACTTCGTACATAATAATCAATAAAAAAATTTATAATATTATGAGTTCACATTATCAAGTATTGGTAATTGGTGCAGGAACAGCCGGATTAATGGTTGCTTCCCAATTACACAAAAAAAGCCCAAATACAAAAATAGCAATAATAGACCCAGCTGACACACATTACTATCAGCCCGCTTGGACACTTGTTGGTGCTAATACATATGATTTTGACAAAACAGCACGCGCAATGTCTTCACTTATTCCTAATGGCGTAACATGGATAAAAGAAAGTGCTAGTAAATTTGATGCCGAAAACAACAAAGTAAGCACTAAAGAAGGGAATTCTTTTACCTATGACTACCTAGTAGTTGCTCCTGGTATTAAAATAGATCCAACGATGGTTCCTGGCCTTGCAGAAGGAATAGACAAAGGAGTTATCTGTAGTAACTATACAAACTCAAAACACACTTGGGAAGTACTACGTAACTTTAAAGGAGGAACTGCACTTTTTACACAACCAACAACGCCAATTAAATGTGGTGGAGCACCACAAAAAATTATGTATTTGGCAGAAGATCACTTTAGAAAAAGTGGCGTAAAAGACAAAACAAATATTGTATTCGCTACACCAGGTTCTGTTATTTTTGGTGTTAAACCAATAGCAGAAACATTAATGAATATTATTGACAGAAAAGATATAAATATACGTTTCCATCATAAACTTGTAGAAGTAGATGCAGCTAACCAAATAGCTTGGTACGAAATTGGAAAAGATGTAAACGCAGGAGGTTGTGTTGTTATTTCTGGAGACAATGAAGGTAAAAAACTAGATGATTCTATACAGTATAACTATAAAGATGTAAAAATAACCAAAAAAGACAATCGTTTTGGTATTCATTTTGATATGATGCACCTTGCACCACCACAACGTGCTTTTGACTTCATCAAAGAATCTCCTTTTGCAAACGAAGCAGGTTGGTTAGATGTAGATCAAGAAACCATGCAGAATAAAAAATACAGCAATGTATTTGGTCTTGGAGACTCAGCACAATTACCAACTGCAAAAACAGGAGCTGCTATTCGTAAGCAAGCACCAGTTGTAGTTGCTAACATTATGCAAATGATGAAAGACAATTCACTGACAGACAAAAAATACAACGGTTATTCTTCTTGTCCTTTAGTAACAGGATATGGTAAAATGGTTCTTGCAGAATTTACTTATGGTAATGTTTTTGCTCCAGACCCAAAATTAAAACAATTCCCGTTAATGATTTCAGATTCTTCTAAAGAACACTGGAGACTATGGATGCTTAAAAAATACATTTTGCCATATTTATATTGGAACAAAATGATGCGTGGAGAAGAGGTATAATCACTTCTAAACTAATATATAAAGAGGACTTTTCGTAAGAAAGCCCTCTTTTTTTTATGGTTCATGCTTACTTTTACAATAAAAAAAAATCTGTCATTTCGATACACAGTGAGAAATCTCATGATTAAAGGTAAATTAAGAAGATTTCTCGGTGCTCGTTCCTCGCTTTGTGAAATGACAGCTACTTTTCGCTTTCTATTTCACACGCAATATCTTACTCTCTATGGTAGAAAATAAGTGCCCATCAAGATTTAGTTTTACAATTTCAAATTGAAAATCTACAAGTTGCTTTTTACTTTGAACAAATTTTTCTTGCTTATAATAATTAACTGTTGCGCTATAAGATATTTTATAATAATTATCTTTAAGATGTTTTACTGATTTTTTTATAAGTTTTTTCACAACTATACTATCTGCTTTTATAGCGTTAATTGCTTTAAGTTCACTATCAATATTTTTTTTGCTATCAGCATAATAATTTTTTGCACTTGCTTTAGCATAAGCCTTCATTTCACTACTTTGTTTGTTGTTTTCTGTTAAGACAGCAATATCAAACAGTTGCTGAAGCTTTTGCACAGCAGATTCATCAAACACAGCTTTTATCTCAGTAGTCAAAGCATTTTTTTGTTTAGCTACTTTTTTGTCGGTCAATTTATCCTCAATTACTTCTGCTGCTATAAACTTTTTTGAATCTGTATTTTTACTTTTTACTTTTTTTAAATTATTATTATCTTCTAATGCTTTATTTTTAGCTTTATTATAAGGTTCAACAACAGATGTTTCTTTTGTTGGAGTAACTTCTTTTTTGTATTTTACGTCTTGACTGCAAGATATAATACTTAGTAAAATGAGTAGTATGTAATAAACCTGTTTCATAATATTATTTGTTTACACGAAAACGCAATTGTTTTATTTTTCCTACTGTGTTGTATGACACATCAAGTATTTCTATATGTTTTAAAATACTTGTAGGAATAGTCATTTGATATACAAAATCCGATTTGCTATATAGCTCAACACCGCGATCTACTCCAAACCACTGTTGGTAGAGTATGGCATCATCAGCAATCAAGGCATTAAGTCTTTTACGCCTTTTTTGCCAATTGGAGGTGTCTGAATTTGAATAATGACGCAATATCAATGCATTCAAATCGGTTTCTAGCATTATGGTTTCTTGATAATCTGTTTGGTTCAATTTTCGTGTTATTAATTTATCCTTATAATAAGGTGATTTAATTTTAATGGTTAATTCTGGATTTGCTATCAAAATATGAAAGCAGCTATCTTGCGAAATATGCACTGTTTTTTCGGTTTCATTATCCAATTGCAATTGTACATTCACAACATCTTCAATACGATTTCCGCTTTCATCTGTAAAACAAAATGACACGTGATGAGCTGAATTTTGATTTATCACAAAGCTCAATACGCCAATAATAAATAAGGCAACAAGCAGCCAAACACCGTAACGCATTAATTTTTCAGAATATTTTTTAGTATTTTGCTTTTTATGTTCTTGCTGCAACTGTTTTGCTCTAAAAGTAGCCCAATCTTTAGCTCCCACATATTCCGACAGCAAATTTAACATGTCTATACGCGGTAATTTTTGTATATCGTTTCTAAAATAGTTGTAAAACCATTTTTCGCTTACACGCCCTTTGACTTTAAGTAATAAATCTTCTTGAAATTTGATAATATCTTCTCCTTTCCATTGCGATATTGCTGGAGAAAGTGCTGTATTTTCTTTTAAAAAAGTTTGAGCTACTTCTTTTTTTAAAATTTCAAATACTATTTTATCTGTTTCGTTCAATTAATTAAAATATTGATTATTAGTACTTTGTATTTTACATTTAATTTACAAATGCTTTACAAGCAAGCTACAAAAAGCATACCGCAATTGGTCATATGTTTGTGCTGTAATAAAAACAAAGGTAGCTAATTTTAATTAGTATTCCGTATAAATAATAATCACAAAAATAAATTAATTATGAAAATTTTACAGAAAATCACATTAAGTATTGCCATCACATTAAGTCTAGTTGCTTGTAGTGAACAGCAAAAAACAACTAAAGATAATACTATTAAAGTTACTAGAAACACAACTATAGAAACTCCAGTCAATCAAACTCATCAAGCTAATGAAGATAAATTGTCAGAACCTGCAGTTATTAAAAAACATAAAGAAATTAAGAAGGTGAAATTTGTCATCGAAGAGGCTGATAATGAAGAGATTATTGCTTATACAGAAGAACCTTATGAAGCTGAGTTAGACGCAAACACCAACGAATATAACTATATTGCAGAGAATAACTATAAAAATGTGCGCCAAGAGCCTTTATCTACATTTTCTATAGATGTAGACAATGCTTCTTACAGTATTGTTAGACAACACTTGCTAAATGGTCAATTACCTCCAAAAGATGCAGTGCGTATTGAAGAAATGATTAATTATTTTGACTACAATTACAAACAACCAACAGGAGCGCATCCCTTTAGCGTATATACCGAAATAAGCACAAGCCCTTGGAGTGAACAGCACCTCTTAGCTATGATTGGTATCAAAGGGAAAATGTTGGATTATGATCATTTAAAATCGAGTAATTTGGTATTTCTTATTGATACTTCAGGTTCTATGAGCGATGCAAACAAACTGCCATTGCTCCAGAAAGCCTTTTCATTATTAATTAATAATTTACCAAAAAACAGTAAGATAGCCATAGTTAGCTATGCAGGAAGCGCAGGATTGGTGCTCGAATCGACATCGGTTAAACATAAAGATAAAATATTGGCTGCTTTAAACAATTTAAGATCTGGAGGAAGTACAGCAGGAGGAGCAGGAATAAAACTAGCTTACAAAACCGCTATGAATAACCTTATTAAAAACGGAAATAACCGTGTAATCTTAGCTACAGATGGCGACTTCAATGTAGGGACAAGCTCTAGTGCAGCACTTATCAGATTAATCAAAGAAAAGAAAAAATCGAATGTGTATTTGAGTATTCTTGGTTTCGGAATGGGAAATTACAAAGATGGGCGTATGGAGGAAATCAGTAATGCGGGTAATGGTAATTATTTTTATATAGACAATTATAGTGAAGCAAAAAAAGTGTTTCAAAAAGAACTATTAGCCAATCTATTTACAGTTGCCAAAGATGTAAAAATTCAAGTAGAGTTTAATCCAACGCAAGTTAAAGCATATCGTTTGATAGGTTATGTGAATCGTAAAATGGCAAATCAAGATTTTAATGACGACAAAAAAGACGCTGGAGAACTCGGTCCTGGACATACCGTTACGGCATTATACGAAATCATCCCTGCTGGAACAACCAGTGACGCAACTACAACAGATCCTTTAAAATATCAAACTACTGTTGTTAATACAGATTCTAATGAGTTAATGACCGTAAAATTACGTTACAAACCGATAAAAAGCGATGTGAGTAAACTTATACGTGTGCCTGTGGTAAACAGCCAAAAAGAATGGATGCAAACAAGTACTAATTTTCAATTTGCAAGTGCTGTGGCAGGTTTTGGAATGTTGCTTCGTGATTCGAAATACAAAGGTGCTTTAAACCCTAGTTTAGTGCGTAAATTGGCTTCTCAAGCCAAATCATATAATGATAGTTATAAAAACGAATTCATTACACTAATAGACAAATATGAAGCTATAAAAAGTGATAATCACGCAACTGTGGAATAATACTAATAAAAACTGAAGTATAAGATTAGTTATTGATAATTGATTGCCGTCTATTATCAAAAGTGACAAAGGCTAGCGTAAAGCTAGCCTTTGTTTTATATTGAAAATTTTAAAAAGAAAATTACTACGCTTTAAAAAATGAATCTACAAATTCTATTTTATTAAAAACTTGCAAATCAGCTATACCCTCTCCTACTCCAATGTATTTAACAGGTATTTGAAATTGATCTGATATACCAATCACCACGCCACCTTTGGCAGTACCATCTAATTTGGTAACTGTAAGTGCGGTAACTTCTGTTGCTTTGGTAAATTGTTTGGCTTGTTCAAAAGCATTTTGCCCTGTAGAACCATCTAACACAAGCATAACTTCATGAGGTGCATCAGGTACAACCTTTTGCATCACGCGTTTTATTTTTGTTAATTCGTTCATTAAGTTTACTTTGTTATGCAAGCGTCCTGCAGTATCAATGATAACAACATCTACATCTTGGTTTACCGCAGATTGCAACGTATCAAA
>JALSVQ010000174.1 GCA_027073495.1 Flavobacteriaceae bacterium
TTCGTGAATATCTTTTGCGATTTCGTACATCTCATCTGCTTTATCTTTGAGCGAAGATTTATCATCTTTGCTCTCATCATATTTTTTAGCTTCTTCTTTAGTCATTTTCAAGCTCCTCTTCAAAATCGCTATGTTGCTCTGTTTCAAAATCACTATTTGAATTTTCATTAGTAGTTGTTACTTCGTTTTCTTGCTCTGCGACACTATCGAACATCAGTTGCATAGCACCTTTTAGTTGATATTTTTTTATTATGTCATATTGCTTGTCAAGTGTTTCGACCGCATAAAACTCTTCGCAAATCGCTTTTAGCTCTTCATTGCTGTACTTTTCAGATACTCGTGCTATTGCTTTCTCATCTGCTTCGTATGCTGTGAAAATATCACTTGCATTTTCCAGATCGTTTTCTTTTATGTATGCGATTGCATTTTTTTCATCAAGAAACTTGACATTCATGTAATGCTTAAACAGTTGCTGCTCTGCTGTTTCTTCTTTCATCATTTGAATTGAAGAGTTAATGTCTTTTGCAATAAAGCTATCTGCGACTTTTTGCATATCTTGAAAATCAGATTTTGCTAAGATTAAAATGCTCGTTGATTTTTGAATGAAATCTGTATCTTTTGTTAAAAATTTCAAGTCCTCATCATTTTTAAAAATCATTGCTTTAAAAGCCGATTTCTCTTCAAGTTTTGGTAATTCTAAAATATCTTCGCTAGGTATGAAACAGATGTGAGAGTATTTTGGCATACTTTGAAGTTGTTGAGTAATTAACATTTTTGATTGAGTTACGCTGTATGATTTTGTAGTACCGCCGCCGAAAATTCCTGCGATTGCACCAATTCCAGAACCGCCGCCACTAACTAACATATTTGTTGCACCTGCTTTTGCATCGTCGCCTTGTTTTATACCGCCGCCGTTTTGTACAGGTGCTTTTTCATTTGATGATATTTGCATGTATTCTGCTTCTGCCAATTTTGAGCTAACTTGCTCTAGCGTAAAACTGTCATTTATTGAAAAGCAAACTAATAAATAATATGAACTGTTAAGTTGCTGTAAGATTTCATCTTTTTTTGTTAAGAATTGAGCCGATAAAATATTGCAAAAACTTTTTGATCTTGTTGCTGTAAGTAGTGTTTCTCGTGTTGCTGTATCGATCTTCATCGTTAAGAACTCGTCAAAAATATTTAAAATTAAATGTTCTCTTTTATCATCATCAGGTTTTGACATAACACTATCTATATATACACCTGTTAAACCTGCTAAATATACTGATAATGTGCTTTTATATTCATCTCTGTTTGCGAAAAATAGCTTTTGTTTTTCTTCACTTCTCACAAAATCGTAAAATGTAAATGTAGCCTTATTTTCATCGACGATTAAATGTTTCATCGTTTTAAGCATACTTGTCATTATTGAGATTGTTTGTGCGACTGATAAAGCTGTTTTATCGTCTGCTTCTTTTGCCTGTTTTGTGTATCTATTTATTTTTTCAAAAAATAAACTCCATGCTTTTTTGTTGTCATTTTTGCTCTCATAAAAAGAACTCTCAAACCATTCAGATACTAATTGCTTTGCTCGTCCTGCGAAAAAGTCCTTATCTTGCCCTGCCACGCTTTCAAATATATTGTTTGTAAAGGCTGTTGCACTTTGTGGATTGTGTTGCATTTCTAAAAATGGACACCATTGCGTAGCTCTTTCATCGAAAATGTTTACGATTATATCTTTGCTCTCATCATAATAATAAGAGATAAAGTCGCCTTTTTTGTCATTAAATGCGATTGCTTTTACTTCATTTATTTTTAAAGCTTGATTTACTAAATTTAAAATATACTGTGTTTTACCGCTCCCCATGCCGCCTAAAAGTAGCATTTGCTGAGTGAGATTTTTAACATTAATATCAAGTTTTACATTGCTTGTGATTTCATGTCTTAAAATTGGATTAGTCGCTAACTCTGATTTTTCGATTGTTTCATTGAAAAAGGCATAATTTGATAATGTTATATCACTTTTACTTTTGTTTAGCATTGAAAAAAGTTTGACTTGTACAGGTGTTGCGAATTTATAGCCTCTATATTGATTTTTATAATTTACGCTACTTGCTAATTGATGAAGTGCATACTCTCTGTTTTTCAGCTCTTTTGCGATTTTTTCGTGCTTGTCTTGCTCTTTTAGAATTTTGTTTAAAACGATTTTAATAATAACATTGATTGCTAAAACTATTACTAAAAAATTTGATACAGTAGAAAATTTCATGTATGATGAAAAAAGTGTCATAACAAAAAGAACTATGATAGTGTTATTATCGTTGAACGCTGACGCTGTAATTAATCGTAATGATTTGAAAAAATCGCTTTGTTTAAAGTTTAATCTATAATGATATGTATTATAAATTGCTAATATATTTGCTAACAATACTATTAAAATAGCAGTTGTTGCCACGTTTGCGACTGTTGTATTTTTTGTTACAAAAAAGATAGCAAATAATGCGTAAGCTGTATAAAGAATTTGGTTAATTGATGTATTGATCGTTTGCATTTTTTGATTAAATATTTCAATAAAATCATCATTTGAAACATCATAAATAGCGAAGTTTTTTATCTGCTTGAGATATTTTCTGACATTGAAAACTCGATATGCGATTAGTAAAATAGCTGATAATAAGCTACTCACTAACATAGTTAATATAATAACATTGATTGCTATTGCATTTTTGAAATTCATTTCATTTTTGAAAAAAGCTTTTTTGTTTTTTACGATAGTATCTCTATGTCTATGAACTAAAACGCTGTAATCTGTAAATTGCTTGTAACTGCTGATTGCTGTCATTAAATTGATGATTGCTCTTCTGAAAATAAAAACAGCAACTACTATTGTAAATATAAATAAATATATTTGATACTGATGTGTCTGTAATATGTGTGTTATATTAGTCATTTTTATCTGCCTTTTTTTCTAATTTTTTGATGATTGCTACATTTTTATTGTAGTTATTTACGTTTGTATATAAATTCTCAATAGCATATTCTACTTTACTATTTGCATTGATTTTCGCTTGTATTTGAGCGATTTGTGCTTGAATTTTATGACGATTTTTCAAATAGTTTGAATATTTAAGTTGTTGCTCTCGTTGCATTTTTTTGATGTATTTTTGCTTGAGATTTTTAT
>JALSVQ010000175.1 GCA_027073495.1 Flavobacteriaceae bacterium
AAGTAGCTGCTGTTTGAGCAAAGAAAATAAGATATAAAAAATAGGTGTTTTCTATTATTCCACCATTTGATTAGAGTAGAAAACTTGTTGCGAGTTCAGCTACTTTAGGGAGTGTAACGTAAAATTTAGAAAAACATGCGTTAGACTAGACTTTTTTGTTACTTTTTTCGGCAATGGAAAAAAGTAAAAGAAATATCACATATTCAAAGCGTTGAAACTAGCAACAAACATCAATAAAAACTTATCATTTCCATACGCAGTGAGAAATCTCATGAAAGCAGATAAAGCAACGTCACTCCTGTGTCGCTCTAATGGAATCCTGCCTGTCGGAGACAGGGACAATCAATTGGATGTAAAAAAGTAAATAAGTTTTCCTAAAGTTGAAAACTCTAGTAAAAACTTCAAATTCAGCACTCTTAACTCAAAATTTTTCTTAAATTTACCCTTTGGAGAAGCAATGGCAGCACAACACAGCACAAGAGGAGACTTTGACAGCCGTTATAACGGTAAGGGGAAAATAGGTCGGACAACAAATACAATTTATAACAAGAAATCATGAGAAATTTATATTTGGTATTTCTTTTTATTATTCTCTACAATTGTAACAGTCAGGAGAAAAATATTAGAAATGAAAACACTACAGTAAAATCAGAAATCAGTAATAACTGGAAAAAAAATAAGGATGGTTGTTTGAAATTAAGAAGTAAAAAATTAGCTGAAAATCTTATAAAAAATTACAATCTTAATAATAAGTCTAAATTAGATTTTAGAAAAATATTTGGAAAACCTAATAAAATTGAAAAAGAAAATAACCAAGGAGTATATATATATTATTTTGATTGCATATGCGTTAAAGGCAACTTAGTAAAAGGGAGTGATAAATGTTATGCGGAGTTTTATTTTGTTAATGATAAATATAAGGATGTAATTTTTATATGTGAATAAATAAAAAAAGCCAATAGACTATGGCGCAAGATACACCTGACTCAAGTGATGCGACTAATGCGGATTCAGGATATCAACCACTCACAATAAAACTAATGCTGTTTTAAAAAAGTGGAAAGGCTGTAAATCCAAAGAATGCAATAATAACGACAAATAATGGTAAGAAAACTATCACTAATCAGGATGGTAAAAGCGAAAAATTAAATCATTAATTGAATTATGAAAAAACATTTTGAATTTAGTAACTTGACTTTTATAAGTGTAATTTTTATTTTCCTTATTGTGTGTAGTTGTGGAGTAAATAAAAATCAAGAAGCAAAAGATAATTATCAAAAAGTATCATATACTAAGTTAGAAAATAATGATAATGCTTCGTTGGAAATATTAAATCAAATTAATTTTATTTCTAAACAATTAGAGTTTAAAAAGGAAGGAAAACCACACGTAAGTACTAACGCAGAAAATATTATAATTCTATCAAAAATACCAGCTAAAGTTACTGCATTAGGCTATTTGGGTAACAGTTATGAATTAACAAGCGAAAATTTATCTAAATGGAAAAAATGGTATGTAGAAAATTCTAAGCATATTTATTATGAAGTAATAGATGGAGAAAAACTTATTGCAATAAAGTATCCAAATGGAGAAAAGATTATCTTAGATAATAATAGCAGTCAGAGTGATTAAATAAAAGCTCTAAATTGTCAAATGTTAAATTAAAACCACAGCTTTAAGTTGTGGTTTCTTTATGCTTTAAAACTTCGCTTTTCCATCCAATAAATCTTTCATCCGCTTTTTAGTTAGCATCGAGTTGATTATTTTGATAAGGGCGTTTTTCCCCGCCAGCTTGTAGCTGTTGGATAAAGCACTTTGTTAAATTATTTATCTAATCCACCCCACAAAACTATTTTTTTGCAATTTTTCATTTTTCATTCTTCATTTTTCATTACCTTTGGAGAAGCAATGGCATCACAACACAGCACAAGAGGAGACTTTGGCAGCCGTTACAAATTTAACGGCGATGAGTATTAAAACAGAGATTTATAATACATCAGTAGTTGGTCCTTTAGGTCCTCCTGAGACAGACCCTTATACTAAAATATTCCTCGAAAGAATGGAGCTGTGTTTTTTGATCGTAATACAAATAGATTTGGAATTATAAGAATTAGTAATATCAAAAAAATGATAAAATAAAAATGAAATATATTTTAATTACGTTATTGTTTATTTCTACTGGATTAACATTAAATAGTGATAACAATCATTATAGAGTTAGGCTTAATATTATCGTTTTCCTTGATGGGAAAATAATAAAAACTAGAGGTCATTTTGAATATAAAAATCGTAAAAATCAAATAAATCAAATACCTTTTGAAGGTACAATAGGTGAAATGCACCTTAAGAAAAATGATTATAACACCTTAAAAGATTTAAAATTAAAAGATTCTTTGTGTTTAGTCATAAATCATATCCCTTTTAGCAATGATGATATAGAAGTTTATAAGGGAAAAATATTCTATCCTAATTCGATCTTTAATGATTTTACAGTAATAAGGATTACAAATTTAAATAAAAGAAAAAACAATTATTATTTTGGGATATCAACTCCAAGTGTAATAACCCCGTTCATTCCGCAAGAGTATAATATGTTTGAAGTTTATGAAGATGATTAGTTAAGCGATCTAAGTGTAGATTATATGAAGTTTTCAAACATCAAAAATTTATAGAGTTCCAAACTTGAAAAGAATATCTATTGAATTCGTAGAGGTTTAATTACGATGATAAATCAGAAGACCCTTGTCGTTCTAGCGGAATCCTACCTGTCGGAGACAGGATATTTTATTCAAAAAGTTTTGTTTTCCTATCGGCATACATAAAACAATCCTTAGGCTAAGTCATTGGATTGTGTGCAAAATAATTGGGGTCTTTATAATCATAATCACCAACAATAGGAATCTTTTGTTCAATCATTTTAAAATTCAATAATATATATATATTTGTGCTTTAATCTTAAAAATCAAATTATGAAATTACAAAAATTATTTATTGCAATCCTTTTTATTGGCACACTGTTTTCTTGTTCAAATGATGATGATACCAATACTAACTTAGTAGGAACTTGGACTTTGACCGATGTAAGAACTTTTCAAGAAACTTCATCAAGTTCAACAGGAACAATGACTGCAGAAGGTATTGGTTCAAACTATGATGGTGGTGTAACTTTCACAGAAAACCCTAACGAATACACAGCAAATACAACCTATGATATGGAAGTGACAACATCTGTAGATGGTAATGTGCAATCCGTACTTAACTATGACAATATTTCAGCTCTGGGAAATACGGGTACTTGGTCTTTAAATGGAGATCAATTAAGTACTACAGAAAACGGAATTACAAGCAATTTTACTATTAGTTTTAGCGATAATGGCAATACCCTTACTATGGTTGGAGGTGGAGCGTCTGGATCTGGATCGGCTACTGTAACTAATACTTTACATAGACAATAAAATATAAATTCAAGTTCTGTTCATACTGAACAGAACTTGAATTTTTTTTCTATTTTTCTTTAAATCACTATAACACAAACTTCTCAGGCACTACTGCTTCAAAAATCCTAGATTCGCCTTGGTATTCAAAGGCTAATTTCCAAGCGTGTAGCATCAAACAATCCTTAGGGTAAGTCATTGGATTGTGTGCAAAATAATTGGGGTCTTTATAGCCATAATCACCAACAATAGGATGCTTTATACTTGCCAAATGCAAACGCAGTTGATTGGTGCGTCCACTTTTAGGCTGTAATTGCACCAACGTATTATCCGTGCTCTTTTTTACTATTGCTACAAGCGTTTCGGCTTGTTGCCCTGTTGTTGCTAGCGCTCTTGCGCCTCCTTGTACTTTGGCTGTTCCTATAGTGGTAGTAATAGTAGTAATAGCATCAGAGAGATGCCCTTCGACCCAAGCCAAATACGTTTTATTAAACCTTTTTTGCTCAAAAGTAGCAATCAGTTTAGTTGCCATTGCTTTATGCTTTGCAAGCACTAATACACCGGTTGTATTGGCATCCAAACGATGGACTATTTTATAATCATTTGCTGGAAAAGCAAGTTTTAGAATATGTATCAAAGTGTTTTTATAAAAACGTCCCGAAGCATGTACTGGCAAGGGTGCTGGCTTGTTCAATACAAGTATGGCATCATCTTCATAAAGCAGTTTGATAGCTGTGTTTACTACAGGCTCTTGCTTGTTGTTAATGGTGTGTGTGGTGATCCATCCTGCTTGGAGTATTGCATCGGCTTTTGTAGGTTTATCATTAACAAGTATAGCTCCCGTATTTATTTTTGCTATCCAATAAGCTTGGGCTTTATGCGGAAATGCATCACAAAAAAAAGCCAAAAGTGTTTTGCCTGCTTCTCTTTTTTTGACACTTCGTGTGTAGGTAAATTGATACGGTTCACAACCTGCTAATGGTTTAGTCACCGCTTCAATAGCTTTTCGAAACGCTATTTGTTGCTTTTTTATACCCAAAATAAATCACTACTTATACCATCTGCTTTGAATTTTCCTTGCGGACTCAAAGTAAAATTATTGGCGTTTTGCATCACATTATGCTGCGTTATATGTTTCGCTATCTGTTTTGAAAAATAAGCAAAATACTTGCTGCCAAAATGAGTTTGTATATAATGACTATCAACTCCCCAAATGGTTCGCATTTGTGTCATTACATATTCATTATACTTATCTTTTTGTGTTAATAGTTCTTGCTCTTGAGGTACAATACCTTGTGTAATGCTTTTTATATATTTTATATTATTTGCACTATTCCAAGCGCGTGTATTACCAATAAAACTATGTGCAGAAGGACCTACGCCTAAATATTGTTTGCCTTGCCAATATGCTGTATTATGTTTTGATAAATAACCTTCTTTTGCAAAATTAGAGATTTCATAATGCATAAAATGCTGCTTTTGGCTTGCTGCAAGCAACAGTTCAAAATGGGCTAGTGCTTGAGATTCATCAAGTGGTTTGTATGTCCCTTTTTGTATTAATGATGCCAATGCTGTTTTAGATTCTACGGTTAATGCGTAAGCAGATAAATGTGGAATTTGTAGTTCAAAAAACTGCTCCAGTTCTTGTTCCCAAGCTGTATTAGTAACTTGTGGAACACCATAAATCAAATCAATAGTCATGTTTTCAAAACCAATAGCTTGCGCTTGTTTGATACTTGTTAATGCTTGCTCGCTACTATGCGAACGGTTCATGTAGCGCAAAACGGTATCGCTAAAAGATTGCACACCAATACTCAGCCTGTTGATTGGGGTTTGAGCTAATTGTTTGAGCTTAGTAGGTGTTAAATCATCAGGGTTTGCCTCCAATGTTATTTCTAATGCATCGGCTAAGGCATAGTTTTTGTATATGGTATCAAGTATAGCAGTTATGGCTTTGGTATCAAGTACCGATGGTGTGCCACCACCAAAGTAAATGGTCTCAATGGTTGCTGTGGCAAACAATGCTTTTTGCAGCTTAAGTTCAAGAATTATGGCAGCTATCATTTCATCTTGATACTTGGACGAAGTAGAAAAATGAAAGTCGCAATAATAGCATGCCTGCTTACAAAAAGGAATGTGAATATAGATTCCTGCCATAGCTTTTATAAAATTTCTGTAAAGATATTTTATTTAGCATAAAATAATTATGTAAGTTTGAAAAATAAATAAAAACAATGCAAAAAAAACTGATAATACTTTTTTTAATACTTTTTTTAAGTCCTGCAATTTTTGCACAAATTGAAGAACCTATTGACAAAACAAAGATTACTGATGCCAAGCGCAAACAAAAATTTGAAGATTACTTCTTTGAAGCACTTAAAGAAAAAGCTATTGGAAACTATGATAAAGCCATTGAAAATTTAGAAAAATGCAAAATAATAAATGCTGATGAGTTTACATTAGACTTTGAAATAGCATTAAACTATAAGTATCTCAAAGATTATGAAAAAGCAATTATATATAGCGAAAAAGCATTAAAAGAAGCTGCCACAGTAGATTTTGATACTAAAAAATGGATTCTTTATCAGCTTCAAACGCTTTATGGTTTGCAAAAAGACTATCAAAAACGTGCTGAAATGCTCAAACAACTAGTTGATGCTATGCCCGATTTGCGTTTTGTCTACATTATGACCTTAAAAAATATTCGTAAATACGATGAAGCTATAGCTCAAATGAATAGCATCGAAAAACAAGGTAAATTAGAACCCTATCAAATTGGTTTTATGCTTGGTATTTTTGATCGTTTAGGTGATAATGATAAGCAAGAACAATGGCTAAAACAGCATTATAAAAAATTTCCTAATACCTATTTTTATCCAAAGCAACTCTTGCAATTTTACAAAGCTAAGGGCTATTTAGATAAAGCCTCACAGTTGGAACAAGAATTAATAAATAAAGGAATACTAAGCCCTGAACCAAAAACTCAAGGACTACAAGCGTTAATTCCTGCATTGAAAGCAAAATATGATAACCAAAAAAGCTATAAAGTACTTAAAGAATTAGTACTCCTTGCTGCAGACAAACAAGATTGGCAAACAGTCCTAAAATATGCTGCTGACGGCACCGAAGTTTTTCCCAATCAACCACTTGTTTATCTCATGTACGGCGTAGGGCTTAATAATACCAAAGCTTACAAAAAAAGCACCCAAATACTAGAATCTGGCTTAGATTTTGTATTAGACAACCCAAAAATGGAACACGATTTCATCAAACAATTGATTATAGCTTACAACGGAATAGGAAATACTAAAAAAGCCAATCAGCTTAAAAAACAACTTAATTAATGAAAAAAACAGTAGCATTACTAGTAATTATAATGAGCTTAACTGCTTGTAAAACCCATAAGGGTGTTACGGCAGGCACTATTGCCAAAGCGACAAGCTCAAAAAAACTGATTCAAGCTTATGATAAGGTACGTTTTGATAAAAAAACATTAAGTGCTAAACTCAAGGTGAATTATAAAGATGCAAACACCACTCAAAATGTGAGTGCTTCTTTGCGCATAATCAAAGATGAAAAAATATGGATTAGTATTTCAGCTTATGGTTTTCCTGTAGCCAAAGTACTGATTACACCTACGCGTGTGAGCTATTATGAACGGATAAACAACAGTTATTTTGATGGCGATTTTACTTTATTAAGTGATTTTCTTGGTGCTGAATTAGATTACCAAAAAGTACAAAACTTATTAGTTGGAGAAGCCTTACTCGCTCTTGATAAAGGAAAATATAAAGTGGCTATTCAAAATAATAAATATTTGTTGACCCCAAAACATCAAGAAGCGCAATATGCGTATTCATTACTATTAAATCCCGCTAATTTTAAAGCATATTCGCAAAAAATAGAACAAGGAGAACAAGCACTAACCTTTGATTATCCTAATTATCAAAAAATATCTGGAACTCAAGTTCCAAAAAATATAAACATTACAGCTAATGACAATGAAAATAATACCGCAATAAAAGTATTGTACAAAAGTGTTATATTCAATAAAACCGTGAAAACACCGTTTAAAATACCTAGTGGTTATACCGCAATAAAAATAGAATAATGAGAATAAAACGAAGCTATATTTCTTTACTGTTTGTGCTATTTAGTCTAACGACAACCGTACACATACAAGCGCAAAACACCAAAAGAAAACAATTGGAGCAAAAGCGTAAACGCTTGCAAAAAGAAATGGCTCAACTGAATAAACTATTATTCAGCAGCCGTAAAAAAACACATTCTGCATATACGAAAGTGGTCAATCTGAATAGAAAAATTGAATTGCGCTCCCAACTCATTCATTCGTTTAATAATGAAATCAATGCCCTAAGCGAACAAATAAGCACAAACAAAGATAGTATTGCTATACTTGACAAAGAGACCGATGTTTTACGAAAACAGTATGGCGCTATGCTACGTCAAGCACAAAAAAACACCAATCCAACTAGTTTTTTTATGTTTATACTTGCTTCAGACAATATTAGTCAAGCGTATAATAGAATGGAATATGTAAAGCAATACAGCGCTTTTCGAAAAAAACAAATCAAATCTATCAGTATAAAAAGTAAGCAATTGGAGACTATTAATGATTCCTTAAGCAGTCAAATAGCTACAAAAAAAACACTTATTGCTGAAAACGAAAATCAGAAAAAAGCTATTGCAGCAGATAAGTCGTCAAAAGATAAATTGTATAATCAATTAAAACACAAAGCGAAAGATTATAAAAAGAAACTCGCTGTCAATAGAAAAAAACAACATGAAATTGATCGCGCTATTGAAAAATCAATAACAAGTACTATAAAAAAATCTTCAGGAGGAAAAACAAAATTCAAACTCAGTACTGCAGGAAAAAAATTGGCAGCAAGTTTCAAAGCAAGTTATGGTAAGCTCCCTTGGCCAGTAGCCAAAGGTGTTGTATTGCGTTATTTTGGAAAACAACCCAATGCGGTTTACAAAGACATCATCACAAACCTCAGCGGTGTGGAGATAGCAACCAGCAAAAATGCCAATGCTCGCGCTGTTTTCAAAGGAAAAGTATCGGCTATTTTGATTCAAAAAGGAGGAAATAAAGCGGTAATTATTAAACACGGTAATTATCTTACGGTGTATAGCAATTTGAGCAAGGTTTTTGTTCAAAGAGGCGATATGGTCGATGCCAAAGAAGCTATTGGAGAGATTTTTTACAACAAACACACAGACAAAACTGTATTGATGTTTCAAATATGGAATAATACCAAAAAACTAAACCCAGCACCTTGGGTATATAATATGTAAATAAAAACAATATGAAAAAAGTAATTTTAGTACTCGTAGTACTTCTAAACAGTTCTCTATTTGCTCAAAAAATAGTAGAATCAACAATCAAAGCAGTAAATGTATATAAGCAACAAGCAAGTGTTTTTCGTGAGGCAACAGTAAGCCTCAATCCAGGTAAAAACGAAGTAGTGCTAACAGGCATTTCTACCATGATTAACCCGGAGAGCTTACAAGTACAGTTTAGTGGCTCAAGCAACATACTGCTAAGTGCAAAATACGAACGGAACTATTTGATTGAACGCCCAGAAAGCAGTAATATAACGACATTAAAAGAAAAGATAGAACAAACCAATGATGCACTCGATTGGAATACAATACAAGTAGAAAGTCTAAAAGGTATGCTTGCTGTATTGAGCAAAAATCAAGATTTGGGAGTTGCTAATGCTAGTTTTACCCCAAGTCAAGTTGTGGCTTTAGCAAATACCTACAAAGCTAAATATCTGGAAGTACAAAAAGAACTAGCTGGAGTTAACAAGGAACGTAAAACATTGAAAAAGACTCTTGATAAATACAACAAACAACTCCAAGAAATGAATGGAAAATACAATAAACCAAGTGGTACTATTGTATTAAAAATAAACACACAGCGCAAAAGTGAGCTCACCATTGTAAGTAAATATATAGTACGTAATGCAGGTTGGAAACCACTTTATGATATCCGTTCCAATGGAATTGACAAAAATGTGAAACTAGCATACAAAGCAGCTATTTATCAACGTACAGGACAAGATTGGAGCAATGTAGCACTTAGTATTTCTACAGGAAACCCAAGTTTGAATAACAACAGACCAATATTAAGCCCTTTATATGCCAGTATTTATACACCGAATGTAAACTATATACAAGATGATGTGGAAGAAGTGGTGGTAAGTAACATGGCATTAAAAAAAGAATTAAAAGGAAAAGTAGCAGGAGTGCAAACATCTGATGGTTATGTTTATGATAGTAGTGTAGCGCAAAATCAATTGAATGTGGTTTTTAGCATACCAAGTAAGCAAACTATCTTAAGCGATGGAAAAGATAATGCTGTGGCAATAAAACAGTACGAGCTGACAACAAAATACAGCTACCATACCGTTCCAAAATTAGATCGTGGAGCATTTCTTATTGCCAAAATAAGCGATTGGTCAAAATACAATCTTGTAGCAGGACAAGCCAACATATTCTTTGAAGGTGCTTATGTAGGTAACACCTATATCAATCCACAAGTAACCTCAGAAGATTTATGGGTTTCTATGGGACGTGACAATAGTATTGTAGTAGCGCGTGAACCAATAAAAGATTATACAGCAAGTAAGTTTATCGGTACAAACACCAAAGAAACATTTGCTTATAGCATAACAGTCAAAAACAAAAAAAACAAAGCCATTGCTATAGAAATAGTAGACCAAATACCACTTTCTCAAAACAAAGCAATAACGATAACCTTAGATGAAAAAACTGGCGCAAAACACAATATACTGGGAAAACTCCTATGGAAATTGGATATACCTGCAGGAATGAGCAAGGAAGTCAGCTTTAAATACACCATAAAATATCCAAAAAAAGTACAGGTTATTGGTAAGAAGTAAAAAATGAACACTCACAGCATGACACAAGTTCATGGTGTGAGTTTTTTTTAAAATATCATTGTTGTCCGATTAAAAATAGTATATATTCTGCCAAGTCAATATACTTTTGGGTTTAAAAGATATTTAATTTTTAGCACCTTGCTTTTAGACGCACATTCTAAGCCAAATTAGTTTTTAAATTTTTAGTCTAACATCTAAAAGCGAAGCGGTCTAAAGTCTTTTATCAGACAATAGTAAAAAATATTATACTTCTGGTGTATTGTCATTTTTTACAATTAAGCCTTCATCATCTTTTTTAGTGCCAAAAATACGTTTTCTAAACTTACCAAAAAATGCAGCAATTGCCAAGAATATAATTTTACCAAACTTTAATATTACGGCAAAGAAACCTACTTTTGCTAATACTTTTCCTGCTATTAAACCTCCAATTCCATAAGCAGCAAGTTTATCTGTTTTTGAATCGAAATTGGCGTATTTATTACCATTATTAAAACTTACACTCGCTAGAATGACATCTTTCTCTTTTTCAAATTTATCTAAAACATCCATATCACCAATGGCATTTAGCATCAAATATCCTGATCTTCCAAGCACACGAATATTATAGTTTAGTGTGTTTTTTTCTTGACCATCGAATTTAATTTCTTTTGCCTAAAATAATTTTTTTGTTTTATCATTATAATACGGTTTTGCTGCCCAAGAAACCAATTCCATTTTTGGATAACCTAGTTTGATGCGTTCTGGATTTGAGTCTACGGCATCTTTTTGCATATTTTTTAACAATTCATCATAATCGATGTCTTTTGCATCGTCATCAGAAATATAACCTTCATCAGCATATTGAAATCTCTACAGCATAAGATAGTTTAAGCCCAACAGGATCTTCATCTTCATAAAAAAGCAATCCTAATGCTTCTTGTGGTGGATTTCCCCAAATATCTTCTAACACCCTTTTACTTTGTCTTGCATCTAAGTATTTAAAGCCTTTAGGGATTTTTAATGTTGCAAGCTTATCACCTAATTGAATGGTACCATGTTGATACGTAAATGTTTTATTAATACTGTCTATCATTTTAAGTGTAGCTTGCATTTCTTCTGTAGCCATGTTTTCTTCTTGCTCTTGCGCATTAATTGTTAATGTTGATACAAACAACACTATTAAAAGTAAAATTCTTTTCATTTTTTATTAATTGATTATTATAGTTGGTTTAAGCGTGTTTTTTATAAAAAAACAACTATCAAAGGTACAGTTTTTTAAAAATTATTTTTATTATTCTATTTTTTATATAGCTAAAAATTAAAATTAACATATTGCATTTTAATATCTTAATCAAATATTAATTATTTGTTTTACATTTTTTCAAAAACTTTTATTGCATACTTAAAAAAATGTGTTACTTTTGCCTTCCAATTAAAACGGTCCCATAGCTCAGCTGGTTAGAGCACCTGACTCATAATCAGGGGGTCCATGGTTCGAGCCCATGTGGGACCACCTTAAAAGCTTCTCTAAAAAGAGAAGCTTTTTTTATTTGGTATTATTTTTGTACTTTACAAAATATATTAAATTATTTATTATGAAAACAATACTTTCTTTATACAGCATGCTACTTTTATTTTCTTGTGCTACAAAACAAAGCGAAGTACAAGAAACAAACAATTTATTATATAGCAATTGGCAATTAACACATCTCAATAATGAAAAAGTGAGTTTTAAGACTACATTAGTATTAACTACAACTCGTTATTCAGGGCGTGCTGCTTGTAATGGCTATAATGGTTCATATAGTATTTCTAAAAACGACTTAACATTTGATTTCCCACTTTCAACACGGATGGCCTGTAACAATTTAAAGTACGAACAAGCATATTTTAATGCATTAACTAAAATAAATCATTATAAAATCACTAATGCTATATTACAATTTTATGATGCCGAAAATAATTTATTGATGACTTTTACTGTAGCAAAAACTTAATTTTTTCAACTACAGTTTCTGGCAAAATACTTCGCATAGCATCTTGATAATTAACACATGTTTTATTGCCATAAATAGAGCAAGGAAGCATTGGGTATTTCTCTAAATCAGGCAAAACTGCGCTTTCCAAACTTTGATTGAAAGGCATAAAACCTGCATAAGGATGCGTAGCTCCCCAAAGTGTAACCACAGGAACACCTTGCATAGCAGCAAGATGTGCATTGGCAGAATCCATAGCAAGCATGCAGTCTAAATGGGAAATAAGCAAAAGCTCATCTTGAAGTTTTACTTTTCCCGCTACAGCTATAGTGTTAGTATATTTTTGTGCTATTTCTTCTAATAAAGCCACTTCTTTTGCTCCACCTCCAAAGAGGAATAACTGATATGTTTCTTGAGCTAATGCTTTAATTACTTTTTCCATTAAGTCTAATGGGTAGGTTTTGGTGTCGTATTGTGCAAAGGGCGCAATACCAACCCAAGGCTTTGTTTTTGTAGCTGTTAATGCTAATATTTTTTTGGTTAATGGTTTTTTTGCTGGAAACTGTGGTTTAGATAAGTCAAGATTAAAACCTAACTGCTGAAATACCGTTTTATAACGAGATATTGTTGTTTTAAGTTGCTTTGCTTTTTTTATAGGATTATTAACTAAATTTTTCTTTTCAGCACGTCCTTTATCAATCGTTTTTATACTTTTTATACCAAATAGTTTTAAGTAAAAACAAAGTATTTTAGAACGCGTTACATTGTGCAAGTCGGCAACTGCATCAATACCACTTGCTTTGAGTGCTTTTGCCAAACGGTATAAGCCAAAAACGCCTTTGTGTTCGCCATAGACATCAGCAGTAAAAAACATAAGGTTTGGAATATCAGCAAACAGTGGTTTCAAAAATCCTCTAGAGAGCATAATTAACTTTAAGTTCGGATGAGTTTTTGTAAGTTCACGAAGCACAGGAACTGTCATAGCAACGTCTCCCATTGCTGATAAGCGGATAACTAAAAGATGTTTGGGCTGTTTCAAACTTTATTTTTTATAAAGCATCGGGTTTAAATCGTCATCATTATACATTTTCATCTGTTTATAGACTTTCATGTATTTGTTTCCTGTAGCAATATCTTCAAATAACTCATCAATGGCAGTAGTCAAATCGTTACGTTGTTCAAGCAGTACATTCAGTTTTTTTTGACAAGCCTCACGGTGTGATTCGCTAGCTGATTCCCGAGTTGCTTCTTCACGCATGTGATATATTTTCAATGCAAGAATAGACAAGCGGTCTATTGCCCAAGCAGGACTTTCTGTATTGATTTTTGCATCTGGTTTTACAGCTACAGCTTTATATTTGTTTAAATAATAACTATCAAGATATTCAACCATATCCGTTCTGTCTTGATTTGAAGCATCAATTTTACGTTTTAGTACCAACGCCTCAACTGGATTAATATCTGGAAGACGAATAATATCTTCGTAATGCCATTGCACCGTATCTATCCAGTTTTTGCGATATAGAAGATGCTTGAGCAAATCCGTTTTAGGATACGGGTTTGCAAAGGGTTGATCAACAGCATCAAGAATATGATATTGTGTTATTAAATCATCAAAAAGTGTATTAAAGGCAGCTGCTTTCATTGTGAATATTTTTAATTAATGCAAAGATAAACATTTATTAAAATAATGGTATCTTTGTAGCAATAAAAATACTTTATTTTATGGCAATTAAAAGACCAGAACCTATAAATCAAGAAATTATTCTTGACCCAGAAAAAACGATATTGAGTAAAACCGATAAAAAAGGTATTATACTTTATGCTAATGATTATTTTGTTGATATTTGTGGCTATTCTGTTGGAGAACTGATGGGTCAACCTCATAATATTATCCGTCACCCAGATATGCCAAAGGTTGTTTTTGAATTGCTTTGGCGTCGAATTTTAGATAAAAAAAACATTCATGCTGTTGTTAAAAATTTAGCCAAAAATGGGCGTTATTATTGGGTTGTCACTGATTTTACTGTTGATACTAATCCAACTACAGGAAACATAGTTGGTCTTTACGCACACCGTAAAGCAGCACCAAGACATATTATTGACCAAGTTGAAAAAGTCTATCAAAATTTATTAGATATAGAAAAAAACGCTGGTTTTGCAGCTTCTTTACGCTATTTTGTGGGGCTTCTTGAAGAAAAAGGAATGGATTACGATCAATGGGTAGCTAGTCTAGCCATGGCAGCTCCAAAAGAAGAAAAGAAAAAAGGATTTTTAGCTAAAGTTTTTGGTAGCTCAAACAATGATAGTTCAGGAGGTTTCTTTGCTAAATATTTTAGTAATAAAGATAATGCATAAGTTTTGTAAAAGGATAAGTTTCAATACAATATTTGTTTAGACCAAGGATAAACTTATATTTTGAAGTTCAAAGGGTTGATCAACGGTATCAAGAATATGATATTGTGTTATTAAATCATCAAAAAGTGTATTAAAGGCAGCTGCTTTCATTGTGAATATTTTTAATTAATGCAAAGATAAGCATTTATTAAAAAAATAGTATATTTGCAGCCATAAATATAAAAAAATATCTACAATGGCAATACAGCGACCTACTCCCACAAATAAAGAAATTATCCTTGATCCAGCAAAAACAATTGTCAGCAAAACAGACAATAAAGGTATTATTGTTTATGCTAGTGACTATTTTATTGAAATTTCTGGTTATTCTCTTACAGAATTAATGGGAAAACCACATAATATTATTCGCCATCCAGACATGCCAAAGGTAGTTTTTGAAATGCTTTGGCAAAGTATCAAAGCAAAACAGAATATGCATGCGGTAGTTAAAAACTTATCTAAAGATGGAAGCTATTATTGGGTAATGACCGATTTTAAAGTAGATGTGAATCCTGAAACAGGAAACATCATCGCTATACAAGCCAGCAGAAAAGCTGTACCAAAACATATTTTGCCTGAAATAGAAAAATTGTACAAAGATCTTTTAGCTATCGAAAAAGAGGTTGGCATGGCTGCTTCTGTTAAATACCTTGTTGGGTTTCTAGAAGAAAACAACATGACATATAATGATTGGGTTGTTAAAATGTTTGCGAAGCCCGAAGAATCCAAACAAAAAAAAGGATTTTTAGGAAAGATACTAGGAGGAAAAGCAGCTAATAATGACGGCAGTTTCTTTTCAAAATATTTTAATTCATAATATATTATGAAAGTACATGATATTACTAAATCAAACTCAATTCTAAACACTTTTATTGCTGAAATACGTGATAAAAATATACAGCAAGACCGCATGCGTTTTCGTAGAAATATAGAACGTATTGGCGAAGTATTGGCTTATGAAATGAGTCAATCATTTGATTACGTATCACGTACTATAGAAACGCCATTAGGAGAAAAAGCTGCATTTATAATTCAAGAAGATTTGGTTATTTGTTCTATTTTAAGAGCAGGAATCCCTTTGCATTCAGGTTTTTTAAACTACTTTGATAATGCAGAAAATGCTTTTATTTCTGCCTATAGAAAACACACATCAGAGACCGATTTTGAAATAGTTGTAGAATATCTTGCTGCACCAAGTATTGAAGGAAAAACACTTGTACTTGTAGATCCTATGCTTGCTACAGGACAGTCTATGGCTGCAGTTTATGAATCATTACTCCAACTCGGTACACCAAAAAATATTCATATAGCAGCAGTTATTGGTGCCAAACAAGGTATCGATTTTATTGCTTCTGTTTTTCCAAAAGACACACATTTGTGGATTGCCACTATTGATGAAAAACTCAATGAAAAAGGCTATATTGTTCCCGGATTAGGCGATGCTGGAGATCTTGCTTTTGGCTCTAAACTATAAATTTAATGATTTTGTAAAAAAAATCTTGCAATACCATTAAGATTTAGTACTTTTGTAACATAATAAAGATATTTACCATGAGTATAACAAGTGTATTAGAAGCTACAGGAACTGCAATAACAGCAGCATTATCACCATTTAAAGCCTTATTAAAAACAGAAATTACCAATTGGTGGGGAGCTAATTTTATGAACTGGTTCTTTGTTTTAATTGCTCTTTTTGGTTTTGTATATGTTTTAATACAAATACGAAAATACGAAAAAGATGGCACTATAGATTACCAAGAAGAGGCTTAATAAAGCTTACTATTTTAGCACAATAAAACACAAGCGATAGCATTATTTTGTTATCGCTTTTTTTAATTTACTTCTATTTATACAATGAAAAAAGTATATTACTTAAAAACTTGCGATACTTGTAAACGTATCCTGAAAATTTGGAATCTTCCAGAAAACTACCAAAAGCAAGAAATAAAAGCAAACCCAATTACAGCAAAAGATTTGGAATTACTATACCCATTGGCAGGAAGCTATGAAGCTTTAATAAACAAACGCGCTCAAAAATATAAAGCAGCAGGATTAAAAGATAAAAATCTTACAGAAGCTGATTATAAAGCGCTACTATTAGAACACTATACTTTTCTAAAGCGCCCAGTTTTGGTTATTGATAATGCTGTTTT
Organism: Flavobacteriaceae bacterium; assembly: GCA_027073495.1. Lineage (GTDB taxonomy): Bacteria > Bacteroidota > Bacteroidia > Flavobacteriales > Flavobacteriaceae > JALSVQ01. The sequence continues at coordinate 16,875 of JALSVQ010000175.1, forward strand.
TATTGGGAATAGCAAAAACACCATTGAAGTAGCATTAAAAGCCTTGAACAATGAAGCGTAAGCTTGCTTTTGCAGCAGCTTTTGCAGCAGCAGTTATTTATGGTGTGAGCTTTACAGTTGCCAAAGAGGTAATGCCTCAATATATAAAACCTTTTGGTTTTATAGTGTTGCGTGTTGCTGGAGCAAGTCTTTTATTTTGGCTAATCAGCTTTTTTTTACCTAAAGAACCCATAGCGAAACAAGATTATAAACAGTTTTTTGTAGCTGCCATATTTGGCGTGGCACTCAATATGCTTACTTTTTTCCATTACCGAAAAAAGTAACAAAAAAGTCTAGTCTAACGCATGTTTTTCTAAATTTCACGTTACACTCCCTAAAGTAGCTGAACTCGCAACAAGTTTTCTACGCTAATCAAATGGTGGAATAATAGAAAACACCTATTTTTTATATCTTATTTTCTTTGCTCAAACAGCAGCTACTTTTTACGTGCGTTTCACTCAAATTTCACAAAAAACCTTCGTAGGACGATGTAGCTAGCATCAAAATTATTCACTGTTTGTTTCTGCTAAAGCGAAGAAAATTTTTGATTTAAACTGTCATTCCGCTAGAGCGAGCGACGAGGAATCTTTTGATTTATCTGCTTTCATGAGATTTCTCACTGCGTATCGAAATGACAAGTTTTTTTTGATATTTGTTGGAGCTTTCAATTCTGTGCGTGATATTTCTTTTACTTTTTTCCATTACCGAAAAAAGTAACAAAAAAGTCTAGTCTAACGCATGTTTTTCTAATTTTACGTTACACTCCCTAAAGTAGCTGAACTCGCAACAAGTTTTCTACTCTAATCAAATGGTGGAATAATAGAAAACACCTATTTTTTATATCTTATTTTCTTTGCTCAAACAGCAGCTACTTTTTACGTACGTTTCACTCAAATTTTACAAAAAACCTTCGTAGGGTGATGTAGCTAGAAATGTAAACAGTAACCAACAGTACTCTATTACTATAAAACTAAATTCTAAAAGTAACATTAAATTTGAACAGATTACTACATAAAAAAGCCCCTATTAATTCGAGGCTTTTGATTATTTTCTAACCTGTAAAGTATCTATATAAGGGCTACTTTTTTTATTAAGAGTTAGTGTTTTATCCTTATTAACAAAGTATGACGTTGAGTATAAAATACTATACGGTTCCTCACTTTCATCATAACAACCTATTTGCAACCTCACTAAATCTCCAACATACCTGTACTCTTCTAATTTAATGTAACGAGCCTTTTTTTGAATAGTATCTAAATTTAGATTTTTTATACTCGAACACCTCTTTATTTCTAAAAGTTTGTCTTTGCTTTTTATTATTAGACTTAACTTACCGTTTTCTCTATAATCATCAAAAAAGCCTTGCTTAATAGTCTTATTTATGGCATTACTTAAAACACTACAATTATTGTTTGTTTTATAACTAACACAAGATAAGCAAACAGAACACATAAATATTAAATAATATATTCTAACCATTAGTTTCCTTTTTTAACTTCTTCAACAAGTGTTTTTACTTCTTTTCTTTGAGCTTCAGTAGCTTGTGCATTTTTCATTTGACCATAACCTTTAAACTCATATCCACCATGACTTCCTGTCCATTTCCCATCTTCATTTTGAGTCCAAGTTATCTGTTCTCCTCCAAAATTACCTGGATCTGATTCAGAACTTGTAGTCATAACATAAAATGACATCGTATTAACTTCTTTTCCATCAATCTCTGTTGTTCCTTTTGTTATATCACTTGCTAAAAGAACTGCATGACCTTGCATATCTCCAACTTTTCCCATAAAAACAATATCCCCTAATTCTCCTTTTTCAATATCCTTAACAAATTTTCTATCTGTACCATCTCCTGATTTAAACCAGTTCATTCCTCCTGTATCATTTGAACGACCTTTAAATCCTCCGCTTTTAGTAGAAAAGCCTGTTTTTAAAGTTTTCATTGTAGAAGCATCTGCTCCATTCATATAGGATGTCCAACAACTTTCATAACACACAGTTTCTGTTGGAACTTTTCCCTTGTTAAATCTCCAACCATGATTTGCTCCATACCACACGCCAAAACCTATTCCTTTATTTGCCATATTTTTCATTGCCCAAATCAAGGCTGGAATATTTTCCCTCCCATCAGGGTCAACCAAATTAATGGGGTTGTTTAGGGTGTAGTTATAGGGTGAGAAGCTTGGGTATTTCTCCGCCAGCGGGTCTACACTCAGCCAATTGCTCACACTTGGGTCGTAGTATCTTGCGCCATAGTAGTACCAGCCCGTCTCTTTGTCGAGTTCCTTGCCGTTAAATTTGTAACGGCTGCCAAAGTCTCCTCTTGTGCTGTGTTGTGTTGCCATTGCTGATTCAAAGGGTAAATTTAAGAAAATTTTTGAGTTAAGAGTGCTGATTTTGAAGTTTTTACTAGAATTTTCAACTTTAGGCAAACTTATTTACTTTTTTACGTACAATTTGACTGTCCCTGTCTCCGACAGGCAGGATTCCGCTAGAGCGAGCGACGAGGAATCTTTTGATTTATCTGCTTTCATGAGATTTCTCACTGCGTATGGAAATGATAAGTTTTTATTGATATTTGTTTCCAGTATCAACGCTTTGAATATGTGATATTTCTTTTACTTTTTTCCATTACCGAAAAAAGTAACAAAAAAGTCTAGTCTAACGCATGTTTTTCTAAATTTCACGTTACACTCCCTAAAGTAGCTGAACTCGCAACAAGTTTTCTACGCTAATCAAATGTTGGAATAATAGAAAACACCTATTTTTTATATCTTATTTTCTTTGCTCAAACAGCAGCTACTTTTTACGTGCGTTTCACTCAAATTTCACAAAAAACCTTCGTAGGACGATGTAGCTAGCATCAAAATTATTCACTGTTTGTTTCTGCTAAAGCGAAGAAAATTTTTGATTTAAACTGTCATTCCGCTAGAGCGAGCGACGAGGAATCTTTTGATTTATCTGCTTTCATGAGATTTCTCACTGCGTATCGAAATGACAAGTTTTTTTTGATATTTGTTGGAGCTTTCAATTCTGTGCGTGATATTTCTTTTACTTTTTTCCATTACCGAAAAAAGTAACAAAAAAGTCTAGTCTAACGCATGTTTTTCTAATTTTACGTTACACTCCCTAAAGTAGCTGAACTCGCAACAAGTTTTCTACTCTAATCAAATGGTGGAATAATAGAAAACACCTATTTTTTATATCTTATTTTCTTTGCTCAAACAGCAGCTACTTTTTACGTACGTTTCACTCAAATTTTACAAAAAACCTTCGTAGGACGATGTAGCTAGCATCAAAATTATTCACTGTTTGTTTCTGCTAAAATGAAGAAAATTTTTGAATTAAATTGTCATTCCGCTAGAGCAACACAGGAGTGACGAGGAATCTTCTTCTTTGGAGTTCTTATCTTGAGATTTCTATCTCAATAGTCCTTTTACATAGTCATCAAAATATAGATTGAAATCTATTGACTTTTTTGTTATTATTTTTCCTCCATTTATAATAGTAATATACCCCAAAAAGCAAGTTAATTACTATATCAAAATAAATTATAGAATATTGCTCCTTGGACATGCAAGGCGGACAATCCTGCTTATTCAAGCAAGGTTCACATAATGGCTGATAATACAAGTACAGGATTAACAAGATTAAATTTATAGCCAGTAACAAAAAAAGATACTTCTTATTATTCATTTTGCTTCTCTTTATTTGGTCTATTGATGTCAATTTCATATCTAAATTCCTTACCTGCATTATTCTTATCTTGTGACCAAATATTGTAGGCTTTCATTGCATCTTGAAGAATACCGTCTATATTCCTTTGCTCAACTTTTCCATTTTGAGAGTCGCCCATTATGTTTTTCTCCCATCCTTTATTTGGTCCATTTTTATCAGAGTACCTATCATCCAAGCCTAATAAATGTCCAACTTCGTGTGGTGCGGGGTCATCCTGTTTCAAAGTTAAACCAATACGCCCTTGACTTCTCCATTCTCCCTCATCTCCACCAGAAACATATGACCTTTTATCTGCTGCACCAACTTTAATAAAATTATCTCGATTATTTGGATCCCAGCTTTCAGTTATTATCATAGGGGAATTTTTTTCTTTTCCACCGTATAAGCCAACATTAACACTAACATTGACATTAAACGAAGTTCCATTAGAAGATTTAGCACTATATGAACCTCCCCATTTTGAGTTTATATCGCTTTGATATTGAGCTGCAACTACTTTAGTTGCTCCAGGACCATATAAATAAACATTGGATGTTATATTTATTTGCCCTCCTTTAATCGTAATGATACCATCCCTTCCATCAGGGTCAGTATAAATTAGAGGATTATTATGAACAAACGTGTAGGGACTTTCAAAATTGTTTTTATCCGCCAGCGGGTCTACACTCAGCCAATTGCTCACACTTGGGTCGTAGTATCTTGCGCCATAGTAGTACCAGCCCGTCTCTTTGTCGAGTTCCTTGCCGTTAAATTTGTAACGGCTGCCAAAGTCTCCTCTTGTGCTGTGTTGTGTTGCCATTTCTTCTCCAAAGGGTAAATTTAAGAAAAATTGGTAAGGTGCACCAGAAAAATCTGTTAAAAGTGTGGCAGTGCCCAAATGGTCAGGGTGGTAGAAATAGACATTTGCCTCTGGAGCCGTTGGTCTATCACTTACATCATCATCAAATACTATGGGTTTGTGCTTCTCAAAGGTAACGTGCTTTGGCTTATTACTTTTTTGTAGTATTGCCATTAAATCTTGTTTTTGTAGTTTCTGCAAGGTTTTGGTTATAGCATCACTGCCTTGGGCTTGTCGCCCAGTTATCCTACCGTTTCCTACTTGTGTTCATATCAACAAAGGGCGGAACGAACGCTAAGAAATATTTTTTTTCATGTGATTTCTCACATTTGTTCTATATGATAATGAACAATTGGTTAATCCACCAACAGATTACAACCGCGTATATCAGAATTATCAAAACGCCCTAATATTTCAAAAGAATTAGTATCATAACTTTTGCCTAAATCTTGAGTAGCTATAAAAGCACACGAATATATATTGGCTAAATCAACGACGTTTATTCCTCCTGTTTTTTGATGAGGAAGTAATGCCAATGGATCTTCAGTATCACGAATCAAAACACGCATCCAAGCAGGTGTTTTAAACAGTCCTTCTCCTTGAGAGTACGCTTGAGACAGCAGTTCTGTCATACCATATTCCGAATGAATTTGCTGGACACCAAAACCTTGTTTGAGTATCGTATGGAGTTGTGGTTTTACCATTTCTTTACGACGTCCTTTCATACCTCCAGTTTCTAAGACAATAGTATTTTTAAGTGCAAATTGCTGCTGTTCTATCAAATCTAATAAAGCATAAGAAACACCAATCAGCAATACTTTTTTATGTTGTTTATCCAATATAATTAATTGTTTCGATAATGCTGGCAAATCATTAAGATAATACCCACTTGCTTCGTGTTTTGATTGCTGTATTAAATCATCAACCATATAAATAAGTGATGAACCTTCTCGCTCTTGATATGATGGTAATAATGCCAAAATAATATAATCTGAAATAGCGCCATAAGTTGCTTCAAAACCTCTACGAAAACTCGTTTGGTATAAATCGAGATTAGCCACATAATGCTTACTTGGTGTCATTCCTGTTGTACCACTACTCAAAAATATTTTTTCAGGTTCATGGTTCGATGTTAGTACTTTTCTACTCTTAAAAAATTGTATTGGAAGAAATGGTATTTGCGCAACACTTTTTACACTACTTGGATGCACGTAGAGCAAATCACAAAAAGAACGATAAACCCTGTTATGTTTAAATTGATAACGAAACACTTGCAGTGCTGTTTGTTCAAAAGTTGCATCGTCAGTAATACCAAAAATAGATTGTTCCAAATTCATACTGCAAAAATACTAAAAAAGAAAAGCGCTACTTGAATCAAGTAGCGCTTTTTATGAATAAAAAATCAATACCTTATTTTAGTACTAATTTAACTGTTGCATTTTGTCCGTTTTCTACAACATTCAACACATAGATCCCTGCTTTTAAAGCTGGCAATGCTATTTGTGTATTGTTTGATACCGTACTAAATACTTTTGCTCCTAATACATTGTATATATTGATTGCTTTAGTAGCATTAGCTGCAGTACGAATGTTCAATACATTTCCTGTTGCTGGATTTGGATATACTGCCAATCCATCAATTTGATTTTCTTGAACAGACGCTGTAGCAGTAAAATCTGCTAAATCTCTTGCTATAAATATTTGACCATAATCCGTAGTCCCAGTACCCGTTTTTTCAGAAACAAGACCTACAATATCTTGTGCTGTTGTTGGTACTGCTTCACCTATATAATCTGCATCATGAAAATTTGTTCTAAAGTTAAAATTATCTGAACCTTGAGTCATTGGAAAAATTTTTCCGTTTGCAAAGTTACCGTCACCACCAGTTTGATCAGCCATAGTTACATTTACTATTTTTACTAATTCAGCTTCATAATCTTCAAAATCTGTTGCTAAATCAGCTAATGTTACTGTTTGTGCTGTTATCGTAACAGAAGGAGTAGGTACAATAGTAGCATCTAAAGCAGGTACAAATTGCATCATTCCTTTGTATGTTGCTAATACACCTTTAATAGCCGTAATACCTTCTCCACGGTTTCCTGCGGTGATGTTTCCTGCGGTATCATCTATTAAAATACCTGCTGTAGCATCTTGTATATATTTCTGATGTCTATAACTTTGTTCATAGTTTATCAAAGCTTCACCTGTTAGCTCATAACCAACTCCTATAGTTCCTGCTCTTAAAGTAGCAATGTCTGCAACTTGTGTATAACCTTGAACTGTAAAGTTAACGGTTTTAGTAGCTTCAGGATTAGTTAATGCTACATGACTATTATCAACCAAAAACATAGTCAATGTATGCGCTCCTGCTGCTAAATCTGTAATAGCTATATCTGCAGTTGTTGGGTCATAAACCATATTAACAGTTCCTCCATCCATTTGCCAATGTACGTGTCCATCTTGTGTTGCGTCAGCAGACCCATTAGCTATATTGAAGTTTGAAACAACATAAGAAATATTAAAATCACCACTTGATAGAGTGCTTCCATCTGTTGGCGCTGAAATAGCAATTGCTGGTACTGCTGCACCTGCATATGCTGTCCAAGTTATATCATCTATTGCAACTTGTTTTGAAGTAATGTCTTTTAATTCAATCGTAAAATCTCCTCCAACATTAATACCTGTTACAGTAAACACATGCTCATCATAATCATCAAAGGGAGTTGATGTTCCAACACTAACACCATTAATAAATAACTCTACTTGTCTGTTTCCACTACCTGTAAATTGTTTGTATAATTTTACAGAAAAATCTGCAATACCTCCACTTATAGTTGAAGATAAAATTGCACTGCTACTACTAGATCTACGCAACATTAAAGCTGGCATTTGAGCCGCATCTGGTAGTCCTCCAGTATTTGCAACTGCTGCACGTGAAGCTACATAAGTCCAAGTAACACCACCATTTCCTACAAAACTCCCATCGGCGTATGAACTTGTAGCAGCAGAATTAGCAAAATCTTCAGATCCTTGCCCATACGAAAAAGCTGCTAATAAGAAAGCAACTAGTAAAAAGTAATTTTTTTTCATTTTTTTTTATTTTAAATTAATTGTGTTTTATAATGCACAAAGATAAGTATTTATAATTTATTTTGACTAAAAAAAAGAAAATTAACATTTTGATAATGTAATGATTATGCTAATCTATCGTAACAACTCATAAAATTTGTATCTTTGACCTGAATCTTTAAAAAAAATGGAAAATAAACAACTAAATATACTCCTTGTTGATGATGAACCTGATATCTTAGAGATTGTTTCGTACAATCTCCTCCAAGAAGGGTACAACATCACTACAGCAAGCAATGGCAAAGAAGCCATAACACTTGCTAATAAACTCAAACCGCAACTCATCTTACTCGATGTAATGATGCCTGAATTGGATGGTCTCGCTACTTGCAAGCTTATTCGGGAGAATAAAGCTTTAGATGATACTATTATTGTGTTTTTTAGTGCAAAAGGTGCTGACTACGATCAAATAACAGGTTTTGAAGTTGGTGCAGATGACTACATTACCAAACCCATTAAACCAAAAGTATTGGTAAGTAAAATCAAAGGTTTGCTGCGACGCGCCAAAAAACCCCAAACAGCCATTCGTTTCAAAAATATACACATAGATAGAGATACTTATACTGTAACTATTGGAGATAATACCGTTACACTTCCTAAAAAGGAATTTGAACTGATTTATTTGCTTGCTTCAAAACCGAATACTATCGTTACCCGAGAAGATATAATGTCTAAAATTTGGGGAGACAAAGTCATAGTTGGTGGCAGAACCATTGATGTGCATATACGTAAAATACGCGAAAAAATAGGCGATAAATACATTGTAACAATTAAAGGTGTTGGGTATAAATTCAATCCACATGAAGCTTAAAAAATCCATTTCTTTTGCACTCTGGTCTGCTGTGCTTATTGCAACAGTAGCTGTGTTTCTATTGTTTGTATTGACCAAGTTTTATAACTATTCGTTTTCATTAATAAACCTCTTGCAGTTTTATATTTTAATGTTTGTTTTTACTTTTTCCTTATCACAATATCGTGTGGAACGGTTTATTTTTAGACGCATTCAAAAAATCTATAACAAACTGAATCTTACAACAGAAAATCCTGAAAAAATAAATACCAATATTGATGAACTCTCCGATGAGATAGCCCGTTTTGCAGACACTAAACATACCGAAATAGCAGGACTTAAAGAGCGTGAAAACTATCGTAAAGAGTTTTTGGGTAATGTGTCTCATGAGCTTAAAACACCTATTTTTACCATTCAAGGTTATATTGATATCTTGCTAAACGGCGCTATAAATGACGAAGATATACGAGAAAAATATTTAACACGTGCGCAAAAAGGAGTAGAACGCCTCTCGTTTATTGTCAATGATTTAAATCTCATTTCACAACTCGAAACGGGTATCATTAGCTTAAATAAAACCACTTTCGATATTGTAGAAACTATCCAAAACAGTATTGATTCTTTAGAAATAAATGCCAAGCAAAAAAACATTGTTTTAGGTTTTAATAAAACTTATGATGTTCCTGTTTTTGTTTTTGCAGATAAAAAACGTATCGAGCAAGTATTACAAAACTTAATACATAATGCTATTAATTATACCAATACAGATACTTCCGTTCTTGTCTGTATTAATTATATTGAAAAAAACAAAATTGAAATTGCCATAACTGATGAAGGAAATGGTATTAGTACCGAAGATCAAGAGCGTCTTTTTGAGCGTTTTTATAGAGTGGATAAAAGCCGTTCCAGACATCAAGGCGGGACAGGACTTGGCTTATCTATCGTAAAACACATTATGGAAGCGCATAATGAGTCGGTTTCCGTACGCAGCAGCTTAGGCAAAGGAGCGACTTTCTCCTTTACGCTAGCGTTAGTCTAGTTTTTTTGTTTAAATTTGCCTCATGCAGTTTAATGATATTATAGGACAAGAAAAAGTAAAAGCTTTTTTAGACAAAACCATAAGTACGGGACGTATTCCGCATGCGCAACTTTTTGTAGGAGATGAAGGCGTAGGAACACTTGCTATGGCTATAGCTTATGCACAAAAATTAATATGCAAAGATGAATCTTGCCAGCGTTTGGTAGCAAAATTATCGCATCCTGATTTGCATTTTGCCTTTCCTACTACTACAACTCCAGAAATAAAGTCTAATCCTGAGAGTGATTTGTTTTTAATGCCGTGGCGCGAATTTGTTCTAGAAAACCCTTATGGTTCTTATCTCGATTGGATGGACAAAATGGGTGTTGCCAATAAACAAGGTATTATTCCTGTACGTGAATCGGAAAAAATCATTAAAAAAGTAAGTCTAAAATCTTTTGAAGGAAGCTATAAAATAATGATTATTTGGATGGTAGAAAAAATGAACCGTGAGACTGCCAACAAACTCCTCAAAATCATTGAAGAACCGCCACAAAAAACAGTTTTTATCCTTATCACTGCCAAAGAAGAGCAACTATTAGGTACAATTCGTTCACGATGTCAAGCGGTATATTTTAACACACTGAGCAAAAGCGAAATTGCTGAGGTTTTGATAACGAAACATCAAATAAAAAGTGAACGCGCTTTGCAAATAGCAATTCAAGCAAATGGAAGCTACAATAAAGCCTTGAAGCTGATAGCACATAATGAAAATGAAAAGCAATATAAAACTTGGTTTATCACTTGGGTACGTGCTGCTTTTTTGGCAAAATCAAAAGTAAGTGCGCTCAATGAATTAATTAATTGGTCAGAAAACATAGCCTCCCAAGGTCGCGAATCACAAAAAAGCTTTTTGAATTACTGCTTACAGCTTTTTCGACAAGCATTACTTATTAATTATAAGACGAAAGCCATCACACATATTACAATGGACAATGTTGGTTTTTCACTAGATAATTTTTCGCCTTTTGTTCATGGTAATAATATTGTAGCGATAAACAAAGAACTAAATGAAGCTATTTTTCATATCGAACGCAATGGAAATGCAAAGATTATTTTACTAGATTTATCCTTAAAACTCACTCGGTTAATTCATAATAAACCCGAATGACATTCAATACATCAAATCCGGTATTTACCAACTATTTTTGGTCAAAAGCTACTTCATCTAGTAGTAAAATGACTTTGGCTGGTGTTTTTTGGAAATCACTACTTAGCATACTACTTATTGCTTGTACAGCAAGCTTTGTTTGGTGGCGTTTTTTCAATGGAGAAAGCGTAAAATGGTTTACTTATGGTGGTATGATAGCAGCAACTATTATCAGTTTGATTATTTCATTTTATCACAATACAGCAAAATGGTTATTGCCGTTTTACGCCTTGGCAAAAGGCTTGTTTTTAGGTGGAATTTCGGCTTATGCACATCGGCGTTACCCCTATTTACCTATTCAGGCAGTTGCATTGAGTATTGTGACTTTTTTTGTAATGCTTTGCTTGTATTATTTCAAGATTATTAAGGTCACCAAACGCTTTAGAACTATCGTAACTACTGCAGTAATGACTATTTTTATGGTTTATCTAATAAGCTTTATTTTATCATTTTTTGGTATTCATATTATGCAGTTTCTTTGGGGAAATTCATGGTTAGCTATTGCTTTTAATTTTGCAGCGATAGTAGCTGCGTCGTTTTCATTGACTTTAGATTTTTATTATATCAATAAGCAAATTAATCGTTCACCAAAATCAAGAGAGTGGCTAGCAACTTGGGGATTACTTATCACTTTGGTGTGGCTCTATGTAGAAGTATTGCGAATTTTACAAAAATTTGCTGGTAGAGGGATGCGATTCTAGTATTTTAAACATACTTTAATCAACCTCATCCAGATAGTTTGGTTTTTTAAGCATTTTTAAAGTGTATTTTCCAAGTAATAACACCAATAAAACAAGCAAAATCCATATCAGATTTTTATTGGACAAAAAACTTGTTTTTACCATATCATCTTGCTTTGATTTTTCGTGTATTTCTCCCAAACTAAGTGGTTTTAGTTCCTTTGGTATAGCTTGACTAAAATAACTAATATCGTAATGTGGTTTACCTATTTTTTTATTGCCATAAACCAATGTATAATCAGGACTTTTGCTGTTATTTTTTGTAAAACGAGTTAGGAGTTTATGCACATTTCCTAAAGTTGTAATTTTTGGTATAGTCAAAGCTTGATTATCTTGATTATCAATCACTATTTTTAATGCATTTGTGATAATACTTGGAAAAGAAATAGTATCTTTTTCTAAAGAACTCAAAGTACCACGATAGCACGTTTCATAATTTCGAATCCAACCTTTTGGAGATTTGATACTATCTTCTAAATATTGAATATTTATTGGGCGATAATAATCAAAATCACTCGAAACAGTAAGCGCTATTTGAGAAACAGGAACCTTATGTTCTAATGCTATATCCAAAATAGTTTGTTTGTCTTTAGTCTTATTTTTTAATGTATTTTTGTACTGATTCAACGCACCTTTTTGAATAGATTTTTGATACAAATATGCTTGGAGCAACTTTATTTTTTTACTTGGAACTCGTAAGCGATAAAAAGCATAATCTGCAGTTGTAAAAGTGAGTGTATTATATTTATAATGAATATGAGCGTTTTGAATAGATAAAATCCTTGAAGTGGTAATATCAAACCATTTTTTTTGATCATTTGAACCCTGAAATAGCACTTTAAAATCATAATTAGCAGTATTAAACTCAATATTAATGGTGTTAACCGCTGTCTTCTTATCTAATTTGAAAGTGTAAAAACTGTTTTTAGCATCTTGTACAAAATTCATTTGCTCAAAAGCTACTTTGTTTTGTTTTTTTACCGTGTGCGAAACTTTTAATAGATACGGAACCTCAATACTATCATCTTCATAAATACGAATATCACGTAGATTGGGTTGGGTTTTATCAAAAATAGTGTTGGGCAATTCAATACTATGCCATTCATCGGTCACATTGAGAATTGGGCGACTGTAATCAAAATTTTTTGTTTGACTCCAAGTATGTTGCAAGGCAGTAAAAGAAAAAAGTATTAATAAGTTGGTTTTTAATTTATTCATCTTTGGCGGTTTTTGAATCAAAAATCTTTTGATTGTATTTATTATATAAAAACGAAATAAGGAGCAATAATATACCAAGTACTATAAATATAATGGTCTTAGCAATGGTATTTAAATGCACAATGTCGTAGAAAAATAGTTTTAATAAAGTGATAGCAAATAAGATGATACCTGATACTCGTATTGTTTTTTGATGTTTCCAAATACCTAAACTCACCAGTGTAAGGGCATAAATAGCCCAAAGAATAGACAAGCCATATTTATAAACACCATTGAAACCTTGCAATGCCATAAACTGTATCAATTCGCTACTCAAAACCCAAAGAAGTACAAGATGCAAAAGTAATTGATATGCATTTCTTAACTTCGGATTTACTAATGTCTTAAACATACTTTTGATACTATACAATCCTAAAGCAAGGAACAAATACGAAATATAACGAATAACAATATGATATATACCTCTATTGTAATAGGTCACATTATCTTGCGAGATATAATTATCACGTAAAATTCCAAAAGCATAAAGGTTAGCTGTTAAAAATACAAAAACAGCAAGTAATAGTGTGATAGTAGCAAGTATTTTCAAGCGTTTATCGGTAATAAAACGATTTGCAAATAATGCAATGGCACTAAAATACAATAGTGTATAATTGGTCAACCAAATAGCTTTAAATTCGCGTAAACTCGTATCTATACGATATGTCGGCTTATAAATAGTGGCATCAACAAAACGATACTGCCAATAACGGCTTATCTCAAGTTCAAATGTTTTGTACAAAACAATTAAAAAAACAGTTGGGATAATGTAAGTAAAGAACCTGTTATACCATTTTTCCTGATTAATTATAGTTTTAGCTGTAGCAAAACGGAGATAACTCAATGCAGCAAAAACAACAACAGCAAAGATTGAACTCAAAAAATTAATATGAAAAAACAAGGGTAATTTAATACTTTCAGTACTACTATTAGTATAGTAATGTGGAATATTTTCCCAATCCATAACAAGACTAATAAAAGCCAAAATCATAATAGGATATGAAAATTTAATAAATGTATTTATTTTTAGTTTTGTACCTAACCAAAAAAGCATCAAGGCCTCGGCAAGCCAAACTAAGGTTATCCAATTTCCGCGTAACTGAATAGGTATCGCAGCTGTTATAAAAGCAAGTACCAATCCTATAACGAGGTAAAACAGCTTTTTATCGCCAAGTTTTTTGGTATAAATGATTCGTGCTACAACAAAATTTACCAAAGCATTAAACACAGCAAAAAGCCCTAAATATTCATCATGTGGTTGGAGAATAGCTGATCCAACACCAAAAAACACAAACGAATTACTTAATAATAGCAAAATTGTTTTTTTGTCATACATCTCTTTTTTAACGAGCTTATACGCCAAAAACATAATATAAAACAACACATAAAACAGTAAGGAAAAAGACAAAGCGAGTATAAAATGTTTTTTGTATTCATAGGCGTTAGCAAACCAAGATATAAAGATAATCCAAGTGAAAATGTACGCCAGATAATACAGATTTTTCCAATCTTGCTTAAAAGCAATATAGAGAATTCCTACATTAACCAAAAGCATATAACTGAATAACACAAGTACATTTCCTGAACCTGTGCTCAATAAAAAAGGTACGGCATAAGCACCAACCAGACCAATAATGGCTATTACTTGCTGTTTATAGATAAGCGCTGAAAAGACAGTAAAAGCAGTAAACAAAACCATCAATATAAAAGCGATAACTTGTGGAAAAAGATGGTACATACTAAAACCCGCATAGGTAATAAAATACAGTGATGCCATTGCACCACTAAG
>JALSVQ010000176.1 GCA_027073495.1 Flavobacteriaceae bacterium
TGGAAGAAGACAGCTACTACCCTTTTGGTTTAAAGCATAAAGAGTTTAATGATATTGGACAAGTAGAAGATAGAAGCTATAAGTATAAGTATAAATACAACGGTAAAGAACTGCAAGAGGAGTTTGGTTTGAATTGGTATGATTACGGAATGCGAATGTATAGTCCTGCTTTAGGACGATGGAATGCTATTGACCCATTAGCAGAAAAATATTATGATTTTTCAGGTTATAGTTATGTGAAAAACTCACCAGTTTATCTAACAGATATATTAGGTGCTGACATTTACGATAGAAATGGAAAAAAAGCAGATATTAGTTATGGAAAAAATGGAGGAATAACAATAAATAACGTTTCAGATTTAGATGCTGATACAGTATCTTTAATTATTGGAACATTTTTAGAATCTTCTACAGGTTTAAAATCCATAAAAAAACTTGATAAAAAAGGTGTTAGAAATCAATTAGTAATTTCTGATAAAGCAGGTGTTGCAAAATCAGGGGATAAATTTGGAAGGATTGTTGGTTTAACTGAAATGGATAATGGTAAAAATAATATAGGTAATTACGATTCAAGGATTACTATATTTAGAACTGATGGTGATTTTGATATAAATAATGCATCATCTAATGATTTTTCACTAATTGATTTTGGTGATACTACAAATACTTTTACTAATGAAGAGAAAACAAAGTTGTTAGATGTAATTAGAAATAATTTTGTAGGTATTGATTCACATGATGAAACTCGAAAGGCATTTGAAAAAGTATTTACAAAAAAAGAATTGAATATATTAAAAAGAATAAAAAAGGAAATGATAAAAGACCCAACTGTTTTTGGTAGAATCACAACTTTTATACATGAAATAGACCACGCAGTAAACAACGCTACTGAACCTGCTGCATTTAGAAAAGAAATAAAATCGTTTAAGAAATCTAACAATAATAGAAATTAGATGAAAATATCTGTAAGTATAGTTTTATTAATATTGCTTTTGGGTTGTAAAACATTGATTATAAACGACGAAGAATATATTGAAGGTTCTGCGAATAGATTTATTTTGGATATATCTAATATGATTAATCTTGATGATAAAACTAAATCAATAGTTAAAGATTCTGCTAAGTTTGATTTACTTCTTAAGAGTTACAATAAAAATAATCATCAGTTTATCGTATTGCTTGACCATACAGATAGATTTAAATTTGGATATTTATCAATGAGAATGAATATTCTTAAGGAATATCTATATGAACAAAATATTGATACAGTAAATACGGGTATGTATTTTCTTTTTAATGATTCTGTATCAAAATACAAAGAGTTAAACAATAGTAGAGTTCTTATTGTTGATAAAAGAACTTCAAAAAAGATAGAATAAATAAAAATTACCTAAAAAAGTATTTATTAAGCAGTTTTTTTAGGTAATACTTTTAAGTTTAACATTTTTAATTAAGGCATCAATAGTATAAAGAATATGCTCTTTATCTTCACTATCCATTTGTTGAACTTCAAGCACACGTAAAACAGTAAACTTACTGCGAGTTCAGCTACTTTAGGGAGTGTAACGTGAAATTTAGAAAAACATGCGTCAGACTAGACTTTTTTGTTACTTTTTTCGGCAATGGAAAAAAGTAAAAGAAATATCACATATTCAAAGCGTTGATACTAGCAACAAATAGCAATAAAAACTTATCCCTGCCTGCTGCAGGCAGGATTTCGATACGCAGTGAGAAATCTCATGAAAGCAGATACATCAAAAGATTCCTCGTCGCTCCTGTGTCGCTCTGTCGGAATGACAGTTTAAATCAAAAATTTTCTTCGCTTTAGCAGAAATAAACAGTGAATAATTTTGATACTAGCTACATCGTCCTACGAAGGTTTTTTGTGAAATTTGAGTGAAACGCACGTAAAAAGTAGCTGCTGTATTACTTAACTCAAAGTTGGTTTATTCTTCGCTGCAATCCAAAGTGCCATAAATTTAGTGCTTCTATACTGTTCTTGAAGTAATAAACGTCCCAAAAAGTTTTGCTTACGGTGCATTTCTAGATTTTCTTTTAATAGTTGAAGGCTTTCTAAAAACAACTTTTCAAAATGTGCTTTATCATAAACCGTATTTAGAATAGTGTAGCCATTTTCTTGTGCTTGCTGCCACAATTGTTTATCATTATATAGTGTTATTGCTTGCGCTACAAAATCAGTATTATCTTTAGCAATAGCGCCACTCCAAGGGCAGTCTGCTGCCATGGCTTCGGCGCCAATTTCAGTGGTAACACTCGGTGTGCCATTTTGCATAGCTTCGAGTAGTTTTCCTTTTAGCCCTGCTCCAAAACGCAAAGGTGCTAGACAAATACGTGCTTGCTGGCTTATAGTATTCACATCTTCTGCCCTACCGTGCACATAAAACCCTTCTTTTGGATTGTGCATTTCTAATACTTGTTGCTTTGGGTAAGCGCCATAAATATGTAGTTTGGCTTTTGGCAAACACTTGAAAATCGGTTGCCACAATTCATTTTTGAGCTGTAACAAAGCATCTAAATTTGGGTTATGCAAATAATTACCTATAAAATAGAAATCATTGCGTGCTTCAAATTTTGGAAGTTTTTCCTTATAATCTTTATCCAACGAATCCAACAAAAATGGAATGTAAAACAACAATGTTTTATCAATCTTAAAAACAGTTTCTAAAATTTGCATTTCAAAGGTAGAAATAATCAAACTCAAATCGCAACGCAAAATACTCGCTATCTCCCGCTGTGCTATCGGTAGTGTCAATAAATCTTTTAGGTGAAACTCTCTTTTTTCTTTAACTGCTAATTCTCGTCCTTTGCGCAAGCAATGTAAATCTTCTGTATCCAAAATACGAATTGCCGATGGGCAATAATCAGCAACACGCCAGCCAAACTGCTCTTCTACAATAAAACGGTCAAAAAGCACTACGTTTGGTTGTAGTTCTTGAACAAAAGTGTCAAAAGAACTATTATTGAGCTCTAGCTGTTGCAAACGAACATCTAATGCTTCTAAATCTGTAGCAAAAGGACTTGGTTGTGCAGTACAAGCATAGGTGATACGATAGCCATTGGCTTGAAAAAATGCAATAAGCTGGAGCATACGCGCAC
>JALSVQ010000177.1 GCA_027073495.1 Flavobacteriaceae bacterium
AAGCAACGGAATTGATGCAGAAATTATACAGTCCATTTGTACGTTCTGGAAATCCTATTTTGATTATGGATGAACGCTCAGCAGAACTTACCAAATACGCAGCGAATGCTTTTCTAGCAACCAAAATTACGTTTATGAACGAAATAGCCAATTTCTGTGAAAAAGTGGGTGCTGACGTTGATAAGGTTCGTGTTGGTATCGGTACGGATTCAAGAATAGGAAAACGCTTTTTGTTTCCAGGTATTGGTTATGGAGGTTCGTGCTTTCCAAAAGATGTAAAGGCACTTTATAAATCAGGTTTGGATCACAATTTTCACTTCAAAATACTAGACGCTGTAGATACTATCAATCAAAATCAAAAAACGGCATTAGTACCAAAAATACTCAATTATTTTAACAATGATATTCAGGGGAAAATATTTGCTATGTGGGGCTTGGCATTTAAGCCAGAAACCGATGATATTCGCGAAGCACCAGCATTATATATTATTAATGAGTTGCTCCAAAAAGGAGCAAAAATTATTGCCTTTGACCCAGAAGCTATGGACAATGTCAAGCAAAAATTAGGCAACAAAATAGCATATGCATCCAAAGCTATGGAAGCTACAGTAAATGCTGATGCACTCATTATAAGTACCGAATGGAATGTGTTTCGAACACCAAATTTTGATGCTTTGAAGACTAGTTTAAAAAATCCGCTTATCTTTGATGGCAGAAATTTGTATGATTTAGATAAAATCAAAGCACAGGGATTTACGTATTATTCAATAGGTAGAAAAACAGTAAAATAATAAAAACATCCAAGATAAGTAAGTTCCTTGTGATTTAAAATAAAGTAAAAACACATGAAAAACGTATTAATAACAGGTGCTGCAGGGTTTTTAGGTTCACATTTGGTCGATAAATTTCTCCAAGAAGGGTTTCGTGTTTATGGTATGGACAATCTCATCACGGGAAATCTTGATAACCTTAAACATTTGGATGCCAATAGCAATTTCACATTTATCAATCACGATGTATCCAATTATATCAATTTTGAAGGTGATTTGCACTATATTTTGCATTTTGCATCGCCAGCAAGCCCTATAGATTATCTCAAAATACCCATTCAAACATTAAAAGTAGGTTCTTTAGGAACGCATAATTTACTCGGTTTAGCCAAAGCAAAAAATGCTCGAATGTTGATAGCATCAACATCAGAAGTCTATGGAGACCCTTTAATACATCCACAAACCGAAGAATACTACGGTAATGTAAACCCTATCGGACCACGAGGTGTTTATGATGAAGCTAAGCGTTTTCAAGAAGCAATGACTATGGCATATCACACGTATCACGGTGTAGAAACGCGCATAGTACGTATTTTTAACACTTATGGACCACGTATGCGCCTCAATGATGGCCGTGTAATTCCTGCTTTTATGGGACAAGCCTTACGTGGTGAAGATTTAACCGTTTTTGGTGATGGTTCACAAACCCGCTCATTCTGTTATGTAGCTGACCAAGTAGCTGGTATTTACAAACTGTTATTTAGCGATTATGTAAACCCTGTGAATATTGGGAATCCTGTTGAAATATCAATAGCTGACTTTGCTAAAGAAATCATTAAACTCACAGGAACGACTCAGAAAGTAATTTATAAACCGTTACCGATAAATGATCCGTTGCAGCGTTGTCCAGATATTAGCAAAGCAAAAGAAATACTCGGTTGGGAACCTCAAGTAAATCGTGAAGAAGGCATGCGTATCACATTTGATTATTTCAAATCGCTTTCGCAAGAAGAATTATTCAAAAAGGAGCATAAAGATTTTAAAGCATATAGCAAGAATTAATAATGCATCACCACAAAGGGAAATATGATTTGTTAATGCGCCCATTGAATCTGTTATTAGATTTAATGATACTTCTAGTTGTTTTGTTTTTCTATTCTACAAATATTGTTACTATTACACAATATCGTATATATATCATAGTTTCTTGGGTATTATTAGCTTATTTCACAAAGTTTTATCAAGTATTTCGCTATTCAAAACCTATAGAAATAGTAAAAAAACTGATTGTACAGTTTTTTATCTACACTTTATTGTTACTCTCTTACTTTAGTTTAATTAAAAATAAGGAGTTTAGTAGAGTCAATGTGTTTTTCTTTATCAGTTACTCTTTTGTATTGATAACCTTTTTAAAAGTGTTAATCTTTTATGTGCTAAAAAAATACCGCATTCGTGGTAAGAATTATCGTAATGTTATCATTATTGGGTACAATAAACAGACACAACGTTTAAAAACCATTTTTGAAGAAAAACCATTTTATGGTTATCATTTTAAAGGTTTTTTTTCAAAACACGAGCACCAGGATGTCCTAGGAAATTTTGAGGCCGCTTTTTCTTTTGCTAAAGCACAAGAAGTTAGCGAAATCTATTGTTCTATTGCAGAACTCAATGATGAAGAAATGAAAAAATGTATTGATTTTGGCGATATTAATTTTATAAAAATTAAATTCATTCCAGATGATAAGGCTATTTTAAGAAATCATCTAGTCATTGATTATTACGAAAATTTCCCTGTACTTTCTTTACGAAAAAACCCATTAGAAGAACCACATAATATCCTTATAAAACGAATTTTTGATATTCTCTTTTCATCATTTGTTATTATTACGGTATTGAGTTGGTTGATACCATTACTCTATTTTTTAATCAAAAAAGAATCCAAAGGGCCGTTGTTTTTTAAACAAAAAAGAAATGGACTAGACAATAAAAATTTTGATTGTTTTAAGTTTCGATCGATGGCAGTCAATGATCGAGCAGATTTAGACCAAGTAACCAAAGGTGATAAACGCATCACTAAAATAGGAGCATTTTTGCGCAAAACAAGTATTGATGAGCTCCCCCAATTTTTTAATGTTTTTTTTGGTGATATGAGTGTTGTAGGCCCAAGGCCTCATATGCTCAAAGAAACTAATAAATTTGCCAAAATAATTGACAAGTTCTTAATGCGTCATAGCGTAAAACCAGGAATAACAGGTTTGGCTCAAGTAAAAGGGTATCGTGGAGAGATAGAAAAGAATGAAGATATTATCAATAGATATCGTTATGATATTATGTATATAGAGCGTTGGTCTTTTATACTTGATCTTAAAATTATTGTGCAAACAGTAGTCAATGCTTTGAGAGGCGAAGAAAAAGCGTATTGATTTGTTTAAACTAGAATTACGTATACTTAATCAAACAAAACAAGTTGTTTATCTAATAACTCTTGATACTCATAGTATATAATATTAGTATTGTACAAAATTTATTTCAATAAAAAATGACAGTAAAACACCATATCACACTATTTTCGTTGCTATTTTGGTGTTTTACTGTTGCTCAAAATTTTACACATTTTACTACCAAAAACGGACTACCAAGTGACCATGTATATCGTGTCACACAAGATTATCAAGGTTTTATTTGGATGATAACGGATAAAGGAATTGTAAAGTACAATGGCACTTCGTTTCAAGTTTTTACAACCAAAGACGGATTGCCTAAAAATGATATTTATGACATCAGAATAACGCCAGATGACAAAGTTTGGTTTGTGACCAAAGCAAGTAAAATTGGTTATATTGCTCATGATAAAGTATATGCTTTTGGGAGTAGTACAAAAGACAAAATATTATTTCCTAATGTTATCAATCAAAATAAAAACACCATTACATTTAATGACAGTGGTAAAAACTATTATTTAAAAGATAGTATTTGGAATAGCACTTCCTTTTTTAATAGTGATGAATATATCTATGAGGAAGTGATTAGCCATCAAAAAATTGCCTATCTAGCATCAAAAAATCTTGATAGCTTACGCTTGTTCAATAAGCAAAACAAGCTGATAAAAAAAATGCAATTACATTATAAAATTGGAAATTTTAAACATCGTGGACAAATAAATGATAGTCTTTTCTGCTGGATAAACAAAAAGCGAATAATTATATTAAATCTCAATAACTATAGTACTAAAACTATTCTGTTTCCAAAGGGAGAAAAATCTTTAGTACGCTTTAATGCGGTAAATAATACCATACAGTTTTCTGGTATTGGTTTTGTAGCTGTTTTAGATACTAATTGTACCTTTAAAAAATATGTAGCAACTCCAAAATCAATAAACAGTCTTTTTTCATTTATAGACCGAAATAATAACCTTTGGATAACCACAACCAGTAATGGTGTTTATTTTATTGCAGCAGCAAGCCGAAAAGCAAAATATCAATTTGATAATCAAAAGATAAATGGCTTGATAACAGCAGATTCAACCGTTTACGCTTTGGTACAAAATAAAGGGTTTTATAAATATAATGACAAAGAACAATTTTTTGAACCCTTTTTGAACCTTCCTGAATATTTATACAGCGTTTCTACTATTACTGCACTTAAAAGCACTTATTATATAGGAAGTGGAAAGGCTTTAAGATTAAAAAAAAATCAATATATAACGTATTTAAGAAATGATATCGCTAAGAAGTTAGCTTATTATAATGATACACTTTTTGGGTTCAATTCTTTTGGTATTGCAGCTATAAATCCCAAAACATTTCAAATAATACAAGATTACAATCAAAATGGAATACGCGATATTTTGGTGCTTAATAAGCAATTACTCATAGCAACGTCTAACGGATTAAAACAATTTGCCAATAAAAAAATAACCCCAATCAAAGCCTTGGCAAACTTTAAAAAACCAATAGTATCCATAGTGCCGATTAATAACAAGCAACTTCTTCTAAACACCGATGGGTTTGGGTCTTATATTACAGATTTAAAAATAATTAAGCAGTTACCACAAACCAAATTTTTAGATGTAGCGAATGCGCTAGCACAAAAAAACAAACTCTATCTAGCCACCAGTAAAGGTGTTTGGGTTTATGCAAAACAGGATGAGGGTTATCAACTTCAAAGAAAAATAACAACTCAAAACGGTTTAAACAGCAACATTATTAATGCTATTGCTATTCAAAATAACAAACTATTAGCAAGTACTTCGAGTGGAATAAGTTGCATTCCTTTGGAACAAAAAATAAAAGACCAATTCATTACATTGTATTTTGAAAAAATCAAGTACAACAATAAATCGATAACTAACAACCAAAGTGTTTTATTTAATAAAAATGAACATTTGTTAGCCCAAATAGCGAGTATTGATTATACAGAAAACAACAATATTGCGTACCAATATCAATTGTTACCCATACAAAAACAATGGACAAAAAGTACTTCAAACACATTGTCTTTTAATAATTTAAAACCAGATAGTTATACACTATCAATAAAGCATAAAGATTCTCAAAAAACGATTCGTTTTCAAATTAAACCCTTATGGTATCAAACGCTTTGGTTTAAATTTAGTAGTGCTTTTATTTTGTTAGGAATAATTACAGTTATTTTATATTATTTAAGAACAAAAGAGCTTGAAAAACAGCGTAAAAAACTACAAGCTAAGAAAAAAATAGCCGATTTTGAACTCCATGCACTTCGTAGTCAGATGAACCCCTATTTTGTATTTAATTCGCTTAATGCAATACAATATTATATCACCAATAATGAAACCGAACTATCTGAAAAATATTTGGTAAAATTTTCACGTTTAATCCGTATGTTTTTTGATTTTTCAAGAGCAAAAGAAATTAGTTTAGAAAAAGAGATAAAACTACTCAAAGGCTATCTTGAAATTGAAAAAATGCGCTTTGGATCATTGTTTACCTATCAATTTAATATTGATAAAACTTTAAATCTAAAAAAGACACAAATATCAACCATGCTTTTGCAACCAATAGTAGAAAATGCTGTAAATCATGGACTTTTTCACAACAAAGGAAAAGGTTTAATCACTGTTGATTTTAGTTTTGTAAGTACAAATACATATCAAATAACTATTACAGATGATGGGGTTGGTGTTTCAAAATCTAAGGAAATACAAGCTCAATCGCTACGAACTAATAAATCAAAAACACGTTCTACTCAAGTACTCAAAGAACGGATTGAGTTATTAAATAACACAGGTATTTGGAAGGTTAGTTATAGCATTAATGACAATCCAAATGGAGGAACCATTGTACAATTAATATTTAAGAAAAATGACGAAAATTAAAGCCATACTTATTGATGATGAGCAAAAAGCCTTATCAAGCTTACACCTAAAAGTGCAAAAATATTTTCCAGATATTGATGTAATCGCTACGTGTACTAATCCTGAAGAGGGTATTAATCGCATCAACGATAACAAACCTGATTTGGTGTTTTTAGATATTGAGATGCCTGTGTTTAGTGGTTTTGATGTATTGGCAAAAATAGACAATCCCAATTTTGAAATTATCTTTGTTACTGCCTATGATAATTATGCTATAGAAGCTATAAAAAATTGTGCAATAGGTTATATAGTAAAACCAATAGACAATGATGAACTAAAACAAGCGATTAACAATGCATTGAATAGTATCAAACAAAAAACAGCTTTAGCAAACAATCAAAATCTCCTTGACCAACTCGCAGCAAACAAGAGCCTGTCAAGTGTTTCTATACCAACTACACAAGGTTTGATTTTTCAAAAAGTAGCAACAATCATTCGTTTTGAAGGTGTTGATGGTTATACCAAAATAATCTGCAATGACCACAAACCTATTTTAAGTTCGTATAGTATTGGTCGTTTTGTAAAAATGCTTGAAGGTGCTCCTTTTTTTCTCGTTCACAAATCTCATTTTATTAACTTAAACTACGTAACTGGTGTTCTAAAAGAAGGAACGGTCTTACTTCAAGACAACAGCAATATACCATTATCCAAAACCAAACGAAGTGCTTTGATAGCAGCTATGGAGCAGTTGTGATTTGTTATAGTTAAATTAAAACTTATAATTTATCATTCAAAAAATGTATCATTTTGATATATCTGAATCGCCTCATGATTGAATCTGAATCAGAAAATTTCTCATCGCTTCACTCACACGTGACTTCAAGTCACGGTGTGAGGAGTTTTTAATAAACAATTTTTTGATAATAATATATTTTCAATGAGATTTATAAATAAGAAAGTGTTGTCATTTTACTCCACCAGTAATACCATCGTTAATCGCTGTGTTCTAAATATTTAATAAGTAATGTTTTGTTTACTGATTTTTTTTTACATACATTTGTGGTATTAACCATTCAATTAATTACTATATGAAAAACTTTACTTTACTTTAGTGTAAGTATGCATGCGCAAGAAAAAGCAAAAACGAAGAGTTATTAAGTGATATACGAGATTACCTTGGTATTCCAAAAGTAAAATTAACCGATGTAAAAGTACGTATTGATGCTTATATCAAGGGAGATAAAGGGCGAATAACATTTGATAATGAAGAGGATAAAAAAATGCTTAGGTCATTACGAAATTATTATTTTCATTTTTCATCTCATTATAAAAATACGGCATGGGTAATGGAACCTATGCAACCAAATATGGTTGATGGAGAAAGAGTAAGAGTAGTACAAAACGGATAATTAAAAATGAAAAAAGCAATAGTCATATTATTAATATTAATAACCACGACAAATATAAACTCTTGTCAAAACAAAAAAGAGAATAACGAAGTAATGAAAGTATCAAAAAACGACAAATATGATTTTATGGCATCTTCTTGCGCTCCAATGGCATATCCTGCTATTGTTGTAAGTGGAAATTTCAATTTGGCAGACGGAACTAGTTTATACATTCCTGCAGGTGGTAGATTATTAAAATATGGTTGGCATGCAGATGGGGCAACACATGTAACAGGTCCTGATTTAAAAGCTTTACCTAATGAACTAAGTGTTACTTGGCTTTCTTTAGCAGAAAAAAAATTCTATACTGGTCGGTTTAAATTAGATTATGATTTAATTGTAAAATACTTTAAAAAGGGTTTTTATGACCATCGTAAGGATTACCATACCTATAGAAAAATAAATGCTGGTCTTGCACCTGGTGGTGTGGTGGTAGTTTGGTTAGATGGTATAGGTTCTCGAGTAGAAATTGGTAGGTATAAAGCCAAAGAAACTGAAGTAACTATGAAAAATTTTGTTCCAACTACTAATATCCCAAAAGAAGAATATATTAATGATAAATTTGATCGCCATATAATCAACGAAGTAAAAGAAGAAATTACTCAAGGAAAAATATCTTTTGGATTGTGGGATACTTATCGTATAAAATATAACTGGCAACCAAAACTTGTATTTGCTAATGGAGGAAAAGCAACGTTAATGAGTATTGATTATTACAATGGAGAAAGTGTACTCACTTATGCTGACAATCCAGAAATTATAGGGTATAAAAACAATGCTGTACCAAAAGATATTGGCATAAATTGGGAAGATAAAAATGGCAACAAATTTGGTGCGGATATAAGGATTGGTTACAAATATAAAAAAACGGATGATTATAAAGAATTTAAAGAAAAAGAAAAAGAAATTTTTGAGGCTTTTAAAAAAATAAACACCTCTTCTACAGATAAACAAATAGACCTACTCTTTAAAATAGATAGATACAATAGTACTTTAAAATTGTTTTTAAAAAATGATAAAGAAGAAATTGAAATTAAAAAAGCAGCAATAAAAATTTACGAAAATTCATAAAATATAATAGTATGATAGCAACATCAACACCTGTAGGAGTACAAGAAACAAGAAATACATTAAGCGGCGTAAATGTAAATACCTCCAAAGTGTTTTGTGGAAAATCGGACCATGATGAAATTATACCTGACGAATATGTTGATATTGTCATAGGTGTGTTTTTTGATGGAACTATGAATAACCGAAAAAATACACAATCTCGTGTAGCACACGAAAAAAAAGAAAGAGGAGAAACCTTAACCCCTGAAGAAAAAGATGCTGAAAAAAACTTTATATCTGCTGAAGATAAAGATACTAGTTATTCTTATGGTGTAAAGCATTCTAATGACACTAGAGATTTACACTTAAACGCTGTTAGCAAAGCACATAACACTTTAAAATTGGCGGCAGCAGACGAACATCATGTTAATTTTAGACTAACCAATATTAATAGTTCAGGTAGTAGAGAAACTGAGAAATTTTTACCAGGCTGGCGTTCCTTAATTGGCACTAGAACAAATATATCTAATAAATATAGCTATATCCCTTTACAAATAATGTCGGAATTTGCAGAAAAGAAAAAGGTGCAATTTTTGGTTGATGATTTTAAAGCTAAATATACAATTGAAGAAGAGTCAAAAAGTAAAAACAAAGAGTTATTAAGTGATATACGAGATTACCTTGGTATTCCAAAAGTAAAATTAACCGATGTAAAAGTACGTATTGATGCCTATATAAAAGGGGATAAAGGACGAATAACATTTGACAATGAAGAGGATAAAAAAATGCTTAGGTCATTACGAAATTATTATTTTCATTTTTCATCTCATTATAAAAATACAGCATGAGTAATGGAGCCTCTGCAACCAAATATGGTTGATGGAGAAAGAGTAGGAGTAGTACAAAACGGATAATTAAAAATGAAAAAAACAATAGTCATATTATTAATAGCTACGACAAATATAAGTTCTTGTCAAAACAAAAAAGAGAATAACGAATCAATGAGTGTATCAGTAAAAAACAAAAAATACAACTTCACAACAACAGCTTGTGCTCCAAAATTATACCCTGCTGAAATTGTAGATGGCGCATTCTTTTTAGCAGATGGTACAACTCGATATATTCCTTCTGGAGGAGTTATGAAAACTGGATGGGGAAATTTTGGTGCGACTCATATCGGTGGAGCTGATTTAAAAGCATTACCCGTTAAATTATCTTTAACATGGGTTTCATATGTAGAAAAAAAATTTTACAGAGGACAATTTGAATTGGATAAAAATTTAATTGCTAATTATTTTGAAAAAGGTTATATCAATCAATATAATAAACAAGAAACATATAATGAAATAAAAGCGGGTGTTGCTCCAGGTGGTATTGTAGTGGTTTGGATTAATGGTGGTGGCTCACAAATTGAAATAGGTAAATTTAAAGCTAAAGGAGTACAAGTGTCAATGAAAGAGTTTAAACCTAATGCTATTCTGTCTATGGAAGAGTATATGAAACTTAAAATAGAAGGTCACGTACCAAAAGAGTATCAAAATATAGAATTTTTAGAAAACATTCCTTTTGGTCTGTGGGATGAGTATCGAAAAAAATATACATGGAAACCAAAAGTTGTATTTGTTAATAAGGGAGAGTCTATATTTATGAATATACATTATTACAATGGTGAAAAAATTCTTACCAATACTAAGAATTCAGAATTATTTGAATATAACGAAAGAGCAGTACCAAAATATATAAATTTACATTGGGAAGATAAAGATAAAAATCCTTTTGGGGCATATATTTATTTTGATAATGAAGAAGAAATTTTAAATATATTCAAATCATTTTTCAATAAATCTGAAACTAAAAAAGGAAAATTAGTATTAAAAATAGATAAATACAATAGTCATATTCAATTATTTTTAGAAGATGAAAATAATAAGATTGAAATTAGTAAAGTAAGAATAAAAACATATATAAAAAGTAAAGAATAAAAATATGTCAGTAACATTAACAGCAACTCAAACTGGAGCGCAAAATTTAAGAAATGTGCTTAGTGGAATCGAAGTAAAAACATCTAAAATACACACAGGTAATTCCAATCATGAAGACTTTACACCTGATGAATCTGTAAATGCGCAGCAGATGCAAGAAATTTTGTACATGAAGTAACCAAGAAAAAAGGAGCAATAAAACAAGTTGTTCTGTCTGTAATAATTAGTTTTACTAATACAAATCCATTATACATAAAAACAGCAATAACTATAGTGTCTTTTTATTAGTGATTTTTGCACTTAAAAGCATTAATAA
>JALSVQ010000178.1 GCA_027073495.1 Flavobacteriaceae bacterium
TGCTATTTGGTCGTTTGGTTTTAAATCTACCGAAAATTTAAGATAATCTGCAAGATTAGCAGTATTAAATAAAGCGTTTGGTACAAATGCAACAGCGTTATTGGTATGAATAACCGTTATTTTATCAAATGATTCTTTATGAAGTGACTCTTTGATGATTATGTTTTTGATGCTGTTTTCAATTGATTTTATAGAAAAACTAGATTCAATAGGAAAAAACTTGATGGCTTCAATAGTATTATTGGAAGCGTTGCGTATAGAAAAAGAAAGTCCATTCATAGCTATTTGAATGGACAGTTCTTTGAATATTGTACTTGTATTTAAACTATTCTTTGTCATAAAGAGGAGGCCAGTTACCATTTTCTTTCACTTCTTGAAGCGAACCAATTCTTACATATTCACCTTTTATTTGGTCATTTTCAAGTGCTTGACGCTCTTGGTTGATAAGGTCTTTATTTTGACCTGTCAATATGTATTTTTTGTCTAACTGTACTCTAAACAATGACAATGTATCGCCTTTGTAAGGGAATTTTGTTGTTTCCAATTTGAATGTCATTGGTGTATACTCGCCTTTGTATGTAGCAGGGCTATCTGCTAACAATGTAGTAAGCGTATCTTTACCTTCAACTTTGTAGTATAAATACTTATTCTTAATAGGGATATACTTCATTCTTCTGTAATGTATTTTTCCCTTAAATAAAGAATCAATAACAGGTATTTTACGCAACGTATCAATTACCTTCATTTCTTTTTCTTGGTCAATTCCAGCTATAGTAACTTTGTAAATAGAATCACGTTGTTGAATAATTGGAATACTGTCATTTTCAATAAAGTGGATTAATTCACTCCATTTTGAGGTATAAACACCTTTTAACTTTCCGTGCATTACTTCAGCTTTCTGGATATCTTTAAGATTTGCGATTACTGATTTGTATCGTTTTACTTTTTCCTTATTAAAACGAACGGGCTCAAATACAGAATTATATAATTGATAACCTAAAAAAGCAATCACACCCCACAAAATAACTTTTACTAAAGGATAAAGTTTTAATGGAATCACTTTGTTTATCAAATACGTTAAAATTGCAACAATTGCTAATGTAACTGCAAATATTATTGGAAAACTATTCATTATTTATAATTTTAATTGATTTATTGAATATAATAAACACAAAAATACACTTTTTTTTTAATGGTAAAAGCATTTTATCAAAAATCAATATCATATCTTTGAAAAAATATTTAAAATTCAATGGATTCAAAAGCATTTTTAAAATTATTAACTAAAGATTTTCCGCATAAACCAACGGTAAAACAAGCTATTCTGCTAGTGAAGTTAGCTGATTTTGTTTTTTCTAGCGATAGTAAATCTGTTTTTCTTCTCAAAGGTTATGCAGGAACAGGAAAAACAACAACCATTAGTACTTTGGTTAATAATCTACGTAAAGCATTAAAAAAATCGGTTTTACTGGCTCCAACAGGTCGTGCTGCAAAGGTCATTTCTGCTTATAGTGGCCAAACGGCTTATACGATTCACAAAAAAATCTATTTTTCTAAACAAGATAAAAGTGGTAATCTGACGTTTAAACTGCAAAAAAACAAACACACCAATACTATATTTATAATAGACGAGGCATCGATGATTCCTGATAATCCTTCGGATGCGAAACTTTTTGAAAATGGGTCATTACTCGATGATTTGATTTTTTATATCAACGAAGGTAATAATTGTAAAGCTATATTTATAG
Source organism: Flavobacteriaceae bacterium (assembly GCA_027073495.1). GTDB lineage: Bacteria > Bacteroidota > Bacteroidia > Flavobacteriales > Flavobacteriaceae > JALSVQ01. Next base: position 1,749 of record JALSVQ010000178.1, read on the forward strand.
GTGATACCGCACAGCTTCCACCGGTAAATCTTGCCATAAGTCCTGCACTAAGCCATGAGAAATTGACTTTAAACTATGACAAAGAAGTTATAGAAATAGAATTGGATGAAGTGGTGCGTCAGACTTTAGATTCTGGTATTTTGTATAATGCTACTGCGCTTCGGGAGAAAATTAATTTTTTAGATACGGCTTCATTTCAATTTAAAATTGATGGTTTTGCAGATATCATACGATTAATTGATGGTCACGATATACAAGACGCTATCAATACTGCTTATGAAAATAATGGTGTAGAAGACACAGCTATTTTGGTGTATTCTAATAAACGTGCTAATATTTTTAATCAGCAGATACGCAGCCGTATCTTATTTCACGATCACGAAGTAACAGTTGGTGATTTGATGATGGTCGTAAAAAATAATTATTTTTGGCTTGATGAAAAAGATGAAGCCAGCTTTATTGCCAATGGTGATATTGTAGAAATTTTAGAAATCTATAGCTTCAAAGAATTATATGGTTTTAAATTTGCATCAGTTCGTGTGCGTATGATAGATTATCCCAAACAAAAACCTTTTGATACAATTATGTTATTAGATACTATCCATAGTGATAAGCCTTCGCTTTCGTATGAAGATAGTGGGCGTTTGTATCAAGAAGTATTAAAAGATTATACCAATTTACCCAAATATAGACAATACACATCTATCAAAAAGAATAAATATTTCAATGCACTTCAGGTTAAATTTTCGTATTCTGTCACCTGCCACAAATCGCAAGGTGGACAGTGGAAATCTGTTTTTGTAGAAAAGCCTTATTTGCCAAATGGTGTGGACAAATCGTATTTACGTTGGCTTTATACTGCTATAACTCGTGCGCAAGAAAAGCTTTATTTAATTGGTTTTACCGATGATTTTTTTGAATAAAAACAATATATAATGAAAAAAATAACATACTTAATATTTACAGTATTATTACTCCAATCTTGTGGAGCAAGCAAACAGTTAAAACATAAGTTCACTAAAGAAAAGACGCATTTTTTTAAAGGGTTTGTGCTTTACGATCCAGAAACAAAACAAGATTTAGTAAACTATAATGGAGAGCGTTATTTTCTGCCAGCGAGCACCACAAAATTATTTACTTTTTATACCGCTTACACTACTTTGTCAGATTCGTTAGCTACGTTTGCTATTCACGAAACGGACAGTACATTGGTGCTTAAAGCACAAGCGGAACCGTCGTTGCTTTATGGAATACCAAATAAAACACTGGATTATTTAAAACAAAGCAAAAAACAAATTTATGTTTTGGC
>JALSVQ010000179.1 GCA_027073495.1 Flavobacteriaceae bacterium
CATTTATTTTTGCTTTACAAATTCAAGCCCAAGGCGATCCTGCAAAAGGAAAAGCGTTGTTTAATGCCAATTGTGCTGCTTGTCATAAAATGGATAAGAAGCTTATTGGTCCAGCCTTGAAAGGTGTAACAGAAAAACGGGAGTCAGCTTGGTTAAAAAGTTGGATTAAAGACTCTCAAGCATTCATTAAATCTGGAGACGCAGATGCAAAAGCTATTTTTGATGAATACATAATACCAATGCCAGCTTACCCAAATTTCTCAGATGCAGATTTGGATGATGTCATTGCTTATCTAGCAAACCCCAAAGCCGCTTCCAAAAAGAAAGCAGTAGCGGGAGGAATGCCTGAAAATGTAAAAAAAGGAAAAAGCGTATTCAATGCCAATTGTGCTGCTTGTCATAAATTAGACGGTAAATTAGTTGGTCCAGCATTGCGTAATGTTGCAGAAAAAAGAGATAAAGCTTGGTTGCATAAATGGATTAAAAATTCTCAAGCATTGGTTAAGTCAGGTGATACAGATGCAAAAGCTATTTTTGATGAATACAAAATACCGATGCCACCCTACCCAAATCTTTCCAATGAAGATATTGATGCAGTATTAGCTTATACTTCTTACGGAATGCCTAAAAAATCAGATGGGCAAGAGCCAATAGAACAAAATACTATTAAACATAAAACAGATTTAAATTTAAAATCAAATTTTACTATTTTAATAGTATTAGGTTTGATAGCTATTATTATAGTTTAACTAGGAAAGTCGTTTTGGAAGAACTTAATATGTAAATAAACCTTATTTAGAACTATTCTAAATTAAAAAATATCTACCAAAGAGTATTTTAATAATACATTAATAATGTTACTTTTGTTACTCGTGAAAATATACGATAATACTAACAGAAATAATCGTGCCAAAATTAATAATGAATAATCGATATAATAATATGAAACAAACGAACAAACGTACTTTTTCAGCGTTTAAATTAGTTACTTTCGCTTTAGCATTTATTTTTGCTTTACAAATTCAAGCCCAAGGCGATCCTGCAAAAGGAAAAGCGTTGTTTAATGCCAATTGTGCTGCTTGTCATAAAATGGATAAGAAGCTTGTTGGTCCAGCCTTGAAAGGTGTAACAGAAAAACGGGAGGCAGCTTGGTTAAAAAGTTGGATTAAAGACTCTCAAGCATTGGTTAAATCTGGAGACGCAGATGCAAAAGCTATTTTTGATGAATACAAAATACCAATGACAGCTTACCCAAATTTCTCAGATGCAGATTTGGATGATGTAATTGCTTATCTAGCAAATCCTAAAGCCGCTTCCAAAAAGAAAGCCGCAGCGGGAGGAATGCCTGAAAATGTAAAAAAAGGAAAAAGTGTATTCAATGCCAATTGTGCTGCTTGTCATAAATTAGACGGTAAATTAGTTGGTCCAGCATTGCGAAATATTTCAGAAAAAAGAGATAAAGCTTGGTTGCATAAATGGATTAAAGACTCTCAAGCATTGATTAAATCTGGAGATGCAGATGCAAAAGCTATTTTTGATGAATACAAAATACCAATGACATCGTTTCCAAATCTTTCTGATGAAGATATTGATGCGGTATTAGCATACACATCTTATGTAGCGCCAAAAAAAACAAATACAGCAGGAGCTGCAAAGCAAGATGTAGTTGAGCATAAAACAGATTTAAACCCAAGAAAAACAAATCTTCCTATTTGGATATTGTTAGGTTTAATTGTTGCTGCATTGGTGTTTAAACGCACAAAATTAAAACCGCTAGCAGTAGTGTTATTGCCTATTATCTTATTATTAGGTGCTTGGGTTACGTATGAATATTTAATGCAAGTAGGTGTTGATCAAGGATACCAACCAATACAACCAATAATGTATTCACACAAAATACATGCTGGAGATAATGGTATAGACTGTAATTATTGTCACTCTTCAGCAAAAGACAGTAAAACATCAGGGATACCATCTTTGAATGTATGTATGAACTGTCATAAAAATATTACTGAGGTAGCAGAAGATACGCGTGTTGGTGATATGGGTAAAAAAGAATTGGATTTAGAACTTAAAAAATTATTCAAACATGTAGAAGCAGGAACACCTATTAAATGGAAACGTATTCATAGATTACCTGATTTTGTATATTTCAATCACTCGCAGCACGTAAGTGTACAAGGTGTGGCGTGTCAAAAATGTCACGGTCCAATACAAGAAATGGATGAAGTATTTCAACATGAACCATTAACAATGAAGTGGTGTGTGGATTGCCACAGAACAACAGATGTAAAAATGGATAATAAATATTATGAAGATATTCATAAAGAATTATCTAAAAAATACAATAAAAAGTCCTTTACAGAGGCAGATATGGGTGGTTTAGAATGTGCTAAATGTCACTATTAATAAATTTTTAATTAACGAAGAATAAATAACATTATATAAAATGGCATCAAACAAAAAATACTGGAAAAGTGTTGATGAATTAACCGATGAGAGTGGTGCGTTAGAAGCTTTAAGCCAAAAAGAATTTGTAGAAGAAATACCTACAGATCAGTTTTTAGGGAATAAAGAAGCACTAGAAAGCTCATCAACATCAAGACGTGATTTTCTAAAATTTGTTGGTTTCTCAACTGCAGCTGCTACAGTAGCTAGTTGTCAAGGACCAGTTGTTAAATCTATTCCATATGTAGTAAAACCCGAAGATGTGCTTCCTGGAGAAGCAAACTATTATGCTACAGCTATTGCTGATGGTCATGATTTTGCAAACATCCTTGTTAAAGTGCGTGAAGGAAGACCTATTAAAATAGAAGCAAATAAAGATGTAAACGGGCAAACAAATGCACGTGTTCAAGCATCTGTTTTATCACTGTATGATAGTAACCGTCTCAAAGGTGCTTATGTAGGAGGTAAAAAAATTGCTTGGGACGCATTCAATAAAGCGGTAATAGCAGATTTAGATGCTGCAAATACTGCAGGAAAACAAATCGTATTGCTTACAGGTACTTGTGCAAGTCCTACTAATGGAAAATTGTTTCAAGCATTTATAG
>JALSVQ010000180.1 GCA_027073495.1 Flavobacteriaceae bacterium
TTACTCTACCAATGGCACAATCCGGAGCAATGGGTTTGGTGAGTTCGGTTAAATTTGTTATATTCTCTTTTGTTTTGGATATTTCCGAAAGGATTTTTTCTTTTATTTCCAATTGATTTTTTTGCATTTGTAAATATACTTATTTATCATAAAAAAACCTCCACTTTTGGTGGAGGTTTTTGTAAAAGTCTTTTAAAATACTATGGTGCATCGTAAAAGTAAGTAAAGGATAAAGTTTGTTTATTGGGCAACTCATTTCCTTGAGCATCCGTTTGATAAATTTTTAAATCAATAGTTACATCACCATTTCTATTATCATTGTTTTTTACATGTGCTGCATTATCAGGAGATGTTGCACCTGCTGATATTGGATAAGGAACATCTGTAGGATAACTCATACCTTGTTGGATACTAAAATAACAAGAACCCATACATAATTCGATGTTATTTTCTGCTGGAACATTATCTGATAAAGAGGTAACTTTTATTCTTAAATAAAGAGTTTCATCTGTTAAGTTTGTAATTGATAAAGGCATGTTTCCGTTTTCACCAACCGCTGTGGTAGTCCATGTAGTTCCGTCTTGGATAACTTCATCACCAACTTTAACACTAAATTGATCAGAGTCTTGTGTTTTTGAAGGAGAGTCATCTCCTCCACAAGAAGTAAAGGTTGTAGTAAAAGCTACTGCAAGAATAAAAATTGTAAGAAATTTAATTTTTTTCATTTTGATTATTTGTTTAAGATTATTTTTTTAGAAATTTTTGACGTACCATCAATAAAGTTGATATAATAAACACCATTGTTAAGATGTGATATGTCTAAGTTTAAAGTATTTAAGATATTTTGATTTTCCACTACTTTTTTACCTAGTACATCTGTAATGTTAAAAGTATAAGCATTATTAGTTTTGATGGTAATATTTCCAGTATTAGGATTTGGATAGATACTAATGTTTTCTAACAGTTCATCGCCAATACTAGCAGAGAATTGACCTGTTTGAAAAACTTTGGATGTTTTACTAGAGAACGAACCACTTCCGCTAAGAACTACATCTCCAGTAGCAGTTTTAATTTCAAAACTTCCTTGACCAAAATCACAACACATTCCATCTCCATAAGAATCATTTACTTCAATAGCGTAACAACCGGAATTATTAAGTGTAACATTTTCGTTGTGGGCCAATGTTCCACTAGAACTTAAATCACTATAAGGACCTCCATTTGCTATAACAGTATTGTTTTCATCTTTAATTGTCCATGTGGTCTCGGAGCCATATTGATCTTGAGTAATAGTAACGACAAAATTAGTGCCTTGCCCATAGTTTGGTGTCTTTACGATATCGTTTGCCGAGAATGTACTATCTGCATTGTTTTCGTCATTAACGCCATTAACAGTGATAGCTTGTATATTTAATGTGTTTGTGTTTTGTACAGCAAAATTAAAAGCAGGTAGTTCAATGGTTTTAGATGTTAGGGTAGCCATATTCCCAGTCCAATTATAAGTTTGCGTTGCTCCGTTATTCATGTTATAAGTTAAAGTGAAATTTGTAAGATCTTGTCCTTCATTTACCACTTTTACATTAGCTTTGAATTGTTGGTCACTACATATTTCGTTTGTGTATGAAACATCGTCTATTTTTATATTGTTAGTATAATTTAAGTTTGTAAATGTAATAGGACCAGTACTACCAGTTACTATTTCTTGATGGCTTTCAGTAACGAAAGCAGCAATGTGTAAATTGCCTAATTCCATTGGTACTCCATTGATGTCATTAGGGATAGTGTAAGTGTATTGTTTTTGTACTAATGTTCCTGAGTTTGTTGTGTTATAAGATTCTCCCCACTGTCCGGTTAACATATGTCTTAACATGTGCATGTGATTATAATTACCGTTTGGTAAAATCATTTCAGGGTAAAAACTGCTTGCTCCAGTTTGTGGACCTTCTACGTTATCTTGCAATAATACAACATTTAAATAATTAGTATTAACAGGACTGTTACCTGTATAATATACTTCAACATTTACAGTTAATACTCTAGTTTGAATGTCAATTGTACCTTCAAGAGCAACATTACAATATGAATTTTGCCCTAAAATTTGATTTACTGCACTACTCCAAGACCCTCTACCCAAAGCTGTTGTACTTCCTGAAAAAACATGTCTATTAACAGTTCCTGAAGGATAACCGGTTAATCCTGATTGACCTGCTAGTGCTGCTCCAAAACTAGTTCTAAAATCAGGTTCTCCTGCACTAGGAGTAGCATAACCACCAGTATGGATGTTAATTAAAACTACATCATTCGGATGTGCTTCGTGTATTTGATTTGCGATTTTATGACCATCAGGACAATAAGTACAATGCATTCCTGTAAATTCTTCTAAAACAGCATTTTTATTTTCAGCTGTATGACTTACTGGTAATTGCGCAAATAGATTAAAAGAGATTAGTAAAAGGAATAGTTGGAAAAAATAATTTTTTTTCATAATTAAATAATTTAGTTGAGTTTTGTTTTATGACATTCGCAAATATAAGAATATTAATAGTTTGTATAAAATAAAAAGCTATTTTTAACTTAAAACGAAACATTTATGTTAAAAGTGAAACCTGTTGCAGCGGAAACGACTCTACAAACACCACCTACGCACAACAGACCTTCGCGTTGTCTTCCGTAACTTATAGCGTATCGGTTACTGTTTTTGGTATAACTTCCTCCTACATTGTAATAATGGTTTCTATAACTTTGGTCAGGATTTCCGTAATTGTACATATCGGCACCAAATACAGCAAGGTGTGAGTTAAAATTAAATTCGGCTAAAGCTGCTGCCCAGTTTTTTTTGTCGTCTTTTGTCCATAAATGTTGTGCCTCTAATCGCATAGATTTTTTATTGGCAAATTTATGACTCCATTCAACCGCAGCTACATTGGAATTAACTTCGCCGTGTGTTTCTTCAACATATCCTTTAT
>JALSVQ010000181.1 GCA_027073495.1 Flavobacteriaceae bacterium
TGAGCTACTTTACCAACTATTTTAGACATATCTTTTATAATTTATTTTTAATAGTTTTATGATACACCAAAAGAGGTGTATTTCAAGGCGCAAAGATAATTTATTTATTTTAATTTCAAATAAAGAATTTGTAGTATTTTTGACATTATTATTTAGAATAAAATTAGATGGATACCATATTGGATAATATTGCTTTAGGATTGTTTCATGTTTTGGATATCCATGCATTAGATCATTTGCTTTTTCTACTTGCATTGAGTATTACGTTTCGTTTTAAACATTGGAAAAAAGCCTTACTAACTATTAGCTTTTTTACTGTTGCACATACTATTACTTTGTTTGTTTCAGCGTACAATCAGTTGCCTATTGATTATGATTTGATAGAACTATTAATACCAATTACCATATTGATTACAGCTATTTTTAATATTTTGTTTCAAAATAAAAAACAATTGGGTTATGCCGCAGCATTCTTTTTTGGTTTGATACACGGTTTTGGTTTTTCTTCGGGTTTTCGAATGCTTTTTGGTCGTGTAACCAACAGAAGTGCTTTACTTTTAGAATTTGCAGCAGGTATTGAGCTTGCACAAATAGTATTACTTACTGTTGTGTTAACAATGAATTATTTGATATTAGATATTCTTAAAGTCAGCCAAAACATATGGATAAAAGTAATTTCTAGTTTAATAATAGTTTCTAGTGTGATACTGTTTTTTTAGTACATTTAAAAACAAATAAGATTCATATTAACCCAAGAATATTTGCATAATTAAATAAAGAACAGTTGTTTTCTAAAATTTAACCATTTATACATATTTTAAATACTTTTATACATTAAAAGCAACTATTTATACAAAAAAAGCACTTTATTTTGATTAATAGAGTTATATTTGAAAACAAACACACTTAATATGATAAAAGCCATAATTGTAGATGACGAAATCACAGCTATACGAAGTTTAAAATGGGAAATTGAAAATTTTTGTACAGGTGTAGATGTTATAGCTGATTTTAGTGACCCTTTGGAGGCTATTTCAGCTATTAATAATCTAAAACCCGATTGTGTTTTTTTAGATATAGAAATGCCAGAAATGGATGGTTTTCAATTGTTAAATGAATTAAGTTTTAAAGATTTTGACCTTATTATTACTACAGCTTATGATTCTTATGCCGTAAAAGCTTTTAAAGAAAATGCAGTAGATTATCTTTTAAAACCTGTTGATTCTGATGATTTGACTAAGGCAGTTTTTAAAATAAAAAAGAATAAATCTGAAAATGCCTTAGGTAAAGATTTGCAATCTGTTTTGCAAACACTTATTCCTAATAGAGGCTCATCAAAGATTGCCTTGCCCTTAGCAGGTAAAACTATTTTTGTAGAACCGGATGATATTATATACTGTAAATCTGATGGGAACTATACTACTATCTTTTTTAAAGATGGGAAAAAAGAAGTTTTTTCAAAAAAAATAAAAGATATAGAAGCGGTTTTTCATAATACACTATTTTTTAGAGTGCACAATTCATACTTAGTCAACACCAATTTTATTACAGAATATGTAAAAAATGAAGGACATTATTTAGTCTTAGAAAACGGTGCTACCGTTCCTGTTTCCAGAGCCAAAAAAAGTGCATTATTTGATTTACTAAGTATCTAATAGTTGTATTTTATGAAAAAAAATATACTATTTTTTAGTTTATTACTATTTAATATTTGTTTTTCACAAACTCAAAAACTTGATTTCAATCAAAGTGTTGATTACGTCGTTAAGCATGATTTAGTAACATACAAAGCTATTAATCAAAAAATGCGCTATTTTAAAGGAGATACAATATCTTTAATAAAGATGGTTGCCGCTTTTGATACAAGAAATTATCACTATGGAAAAGCCTATGCAGAAAATCAACTTGGTATTAAATATCGAAATTTTTCTTTGTACCAAAAAGCTATAATCACACATAAAAAAGCTTTAGAAACTGCTAAAAAAGCTAAAAATATAGAACATCAAGTTTTTAGTTTAAATATGATAGGTGTCGTATATCGTAGAATGGATGATTACCGAACGGCACTAGATTATAGTCAGGAAGCTTTGGAATTGGCAGATAAAGCCAAAAACCCAAATGAAGGGCTGTTAAGAGGTATTGCTATAGCGCATAATAGCATGGGAAATATCTATTTACTTTTAAAACAATATGATTTAGCTATTCTACAATTTAAGCAAGCACAAATTATTGAAAAAAACATACATAATAATTTTGGTTTAGCTATTAATTATCAAAATATTGGTTATGCTGTAGAAGCTCAAGGTAAATTGGTTGAAGCGCTTGATTGTTATAATAAATCATTAGTAATAAACAAAAAACGAAATGATACGTTGGGTATGGTGATTTGCAATAGTAGTATTGCAAGTGTTTTTATTAAACAAAATAGAATACAAGAAGCTTTAGCACTAATTAAAACAAACATTCCTATAGTAGAAAAGCTTGGCAACAAATACTATCATTCTTTTGAATTAATAAATTTAGGTTGGGCTCAAACTAAAAATAAAGCATTTAATAAAGCTGAGGTTAATCTGCTGAAAGGGCTATCAATGGCAAAAGATTACCAATTGAAATCAGTTGAATCTGCAGCATATTCTCATTTGTCAGAATTATATGATGCTAAAAACAATTCTGTACAAGCATTAAAATATTATAAACTAGCAAAAGCATTTGATGATGAAATAAGCAATGAGAATGCTATGAAATATGTCAATGGCTTAATTATAAAATACGATAGTGAGCGAAAAAACAGCAAAATTAAAAGCCTTGCCAAGCAAAATGAAATTACGAATTTAAGGCTAATACAAAACAGAAACTTATGGATTGCAAGTATTAGCTTATTAGCCCTTTTAGGTGTTTTGTTATATTTTTATTTCAATAATAAACTTTTGAAAAATGAGCAACGTTACAT
>JALSVQ010000182.1 GCA_027073495.1 Flavobacteriaceae bacterium
AAAAATGAGCATCCAAAGGGGTTTGGGGAATGGAAGATTCCCCATATATTAAACCTGCGTATCAGACCTATTTTTTTTGTGTGTCGGCAAGTGTGTTGGGGTGGCTTTTTGGTTTTGGCTTTTTTATTTTCAAAAAAACAAAATCAAAGTGCTACTGGAAATACGCTATTGCTTTTTTGCTACGGTGTAGGCTTTGTTTGAATTTCGGAAAGAGTTCTGTGTAGTTTATAGCTTCTGCTTTTTCAATTTTAGAAGTATTCATAATTTTTAATTCATCATTCGTAATTCCAATAAGGCTTTTCGCCTTATTGATAGCTTCTCTTTTGGTGCATTTCTCAAAGTCTTGTATAAACTGTATGGTATCTCCTGTTTTATCACAGCCAAAACAAGTGTAGGTGTTTGTCTCGGGGTATATTCTTAAACTGGGTTTGTTGTCTTTATGGAATGGACATTTGCAATGGTTGTTTTTGTTTACCTTAATGTTGTACTGGGTCAGTACTGTTTCTATGCTTAATTGCTCTTTGATTTGCTTGATTTCCATTGACTAATTATTTATTTGTGAATATTTAGAACATCACAAAGGTAAATAAAAGTTCGATAAAAGAACTATTAAAGTTTCTCTTTTCGCTCAAACAAGGTTAAAATGTTCTAATTTACTACCTTTGTAGTAAATAGATGATAATATGAAACTTGGCGAAAACTTAAAGAAACTTAGAGAGAGTAAAGGATACACACAGCAACAAATGGCTGATTTAATTCATACACACAGGTCTGGTTATTCTAAAATAGAAAACAACCAACAAGAAATATCTGTAGATAGCCTTGTTTATATTGCCAAAAACTTTGGAATATCTGTTGATGATATTATTTATTTCAATGAAAAGAATAGCATACCAAATGAAGTTTCAGTTGAAGACAAAGCAACTCTTGAACAGCTACAACTTATAAATGAATTAGAAGAAGAAGAAAAAACAATACTCTTAAAGCTGATTGAAACGTTTGTTTCTAAAAAACGATTTAAAGATTATCTACAAAAAAATATAGCTTCTTTGTAAGATATATTATTTAGAATAGTTCTAAATATATCTTTTTACAAATATACCATAAAGTAGACATTTGTACTATATAGTTATCAAAGTTTGCTTATAGATTTGTAAATAGAAGGATTCTCTCCATCTTCAACTTCTATAATACCTCTTACAAATTCAAAAATGTTATTTGCTAAGAATTGAAATCTTCCTTCATAAATTTCATTATCTAAATATATTTTATCTTTATTCTCTCCTTTTAAGCAAACGCAAATTCCTCCTGCGTGAATACCTGAACTTATAATTGGAAACATTGAAAAACTATAATATGACTCTTCTGATTTATAAATCTCAATAACTCTTTTTATGTTATTAGAGAAATTTCCAAAACCAACTTCTTCATCAGGAAAATAGGCAATAAATTTATTACTATCTAATAATGGTGTTTTAAAGGTTTCTACAAAAATTCGATAGACAGGTGGAAATATTATATTGTTCTCCCTTTCTAAACGACCTAAATCAATTTTATCGCTAATTAATCGCGTCTCTAATAACTCAAAACCATTTCTCATATTTTTATATCTAAAAACCTAAAAACTCAAATAACCCTTGTAATTCTTTTATAATTATAGATTTACCTCCTGAATGTGGAAACCCTCCTGCATTTTTACTGTGAATTGAGGTTTTAACTGGAAAAATGGTCTGACCATCTTCAAAATGATGCCAAGTATAATCATCCCAACCTCCATTAGTATTTTTCAATTGAAACTGTTGAGTCCCTGGTTTCCATTTATACGAGCCATTACCTATGAATCCGTCAGCATTTTTAACCCACTTATTATTTGTTTTAAAAATTCCAAATTCATTTGCCAAAGCGGTATTCGCATTTCTAAAATCAGCACTACCTCCTGTCAAGTTGGTTGATTCATATTTGAATTTTTTAGTACCTGAAGGAAATGACAATTCAGGACTATAACTCCGCATATCAGGCATTCCGTTTTTATAGGTCATAGAAACGCTTTGCCCTTCAATCACTTTCGTTGTTGTGTAATCCATTTGACCTCCAAAACCACTTGGATGGTCAAGGCTTTTGTAATAGTCATCTACTTTTTGAAGCTTTGCATTAGGAAGATTATCCAATTTAGCTAATAAAGAAGCATCCGCAACATCATCTAAACTATTTACAAAGTTTTTGGCGTGAGTAAAATCACCTACTAAATTATTAAGTTTAGCAATGATTTTAGATTTCCCCACCGCCTCAGCCAACACTTTCAATTTTATTTTAGAGAAATAATCTTTCACCCTTACTTTACTATTTATATTTGCAAGTGCATTAATATCATTATCAATTGCAGTTATTAAATTATCTACGCCTTTAATAGAACGAGCTAACTGAGGTAGTGATGCTACAATAGACAACATTTGTAGTTTATAACGTGTAGAAGGACTTATAGCGCTCTCATTTAAAACATTTACAAGTAGTCCAGCAGAACCTCCTATTAAATCTGAAACAATAATAGCAGACTTAATATAATTTCCTGCAGTAAATACTATTTTTATTTCTCCAACTCCAACTATTATACTTGTTTTATCTAATTGGCTAAAAGCATCATCCAACTTTGAGAATACTATCTCACTACTGCTTTTTTCTATTGAAAAAAAAGTAGCGTTTGCACTTAAATTGGTGCTTGCAAAAACACTAAGTACAACAATTAGATATGTTTTAAATAAGCTGTTCACAGATTGCAAATGTAGTGGTTTTTGTTTGTATTAATTTTTTAATCATTCTTCATTCTATTCTTATAAATAAATATTGCTGCTTTTACTGCTGCTTCAAATGAAGCTTCATTAGCTATTCCTTTTCCTGCAATATCGTATGCTGTTCCATGGTCAGGAGAAGTGCGTATTTTGTTTAATCCCGCGGTATAATTAACGCCTTGACCAAAAGACAATGTTTTGAACGGAGTTAAGCCTTGGTCGTGATACATAGCTAGTATTGCATCGTATTTTTTATAATTATTAGAGCCAAAAAAACTATCTGCAGGAAGCGGACCTATAGCATCAATACCGTTGACTTGAAGTTGTGCTATAGCTGGTTTTACTATGGTATCATCTTCGCTACCAATAACGCCACCATCACCACAATGCGGATTCAAACCAAGAATTGCAATTTGCGGTTTTTTGATATTAAAGTCTTGTTTTAAACAGTTGTTTAACGCTGTTGCTTTAGCTATAATTCGTTTTTTGCTTATTGCTTGAGCAACTTGACTTATTGGTAAGTGGTCTGTCACCAAACCAACACGCAATGTGTCTGTCATCAAAAGCATCATTCCTGTTCCTTTGAGCTCTTGCAACAAGTAATCGGTATGTCCAGGAAAATGAAATGTAGTTGTTTGAATTGTTTTTTTGTCAATTGGAGCAGTAACGAGCACATCTATTTCGTTATTTTTGAGTGCTGCTACAGCACTTACAAAAGATTGAACAGCATATTTTCCTGTTATTTTTGAAGGTGTCCCTAATGTTATTGGTGTGTTTTCTTCCCAAACCTGAAGAACGTTAAGCATATTGGGTTTTGCTTCTGCAATAGCTACAATTTTATTAAAAAAATATGTTTTTTTTAATTGTTCTTGATAAGCTAAAACTACTTGCGAATTCGCAAAAACAATTGGAATTGTATTTGATAAAACATTTGATTTATTAAATGTTTTGAATATTATTTCTAAACCGATACCGTTTAAATCTCCTGCAGTTAAGCCTATTTTTTTCATAGTTAAAAAAAAAGCCTACAATATGTAGGCTTTATATATATTATTGATTCTTTATTTTTTTAATACCGTATGCAGCACCTGCTACAAAAAGCCCTAAGACAGCACTAGCTATTGGTACTGGTGGGTTTGGTGGTCCTGCTGGTGGTGGTGGTCCATCTGCAAAAACACTCAAACTGAGTAATAAAAACACCGTTAATAATACTGTTTTTTTATTTCTTTTCATAGAATTCATACTGCAAATATATTTTTTTTTTTGATATATTGCTATTTATATGGGTTTTATCTCAAAATCTTCCATAAATTTTGTAGTAAAGTTCCCTGCAACAAAATCAGGATGATCCATTAATTGTCTATGAAAAGGAATGGTTGTTTTCACACCTTCGATAATAAATTCGTCCAATGCTCGCTTCATTTTGTTAATAGCTTCTTCACGTGTTTGTGCAGTAGTAATTAATTTTGCAATCATAGAGTCATAGTTTGGCGGTATCATATAACCACTATAAACGTGTGTATCCAAACGAATACCATGACCTCCTGGCGCGTGAAATGTAGTAATGACTCCTGGTGATGGTCTAAAATCATTAAAAGGATCTTCTGCATTAATACGACATTCTATAGCATGAAGTTTTGGAAAATAATTTTTACCTGAAATAGGTACTCCTGCTGCTACTAATATTTGTTCACGTATTAAATCGTAGTCAATAACTTGTTCTGTAATTGGGTGTTCTACTTGAATACGGGTATTCATTTCCATAAAATAATAGTTTCTATGTTTGTCTACCAAAAATTCTACAGTACCTGCGCCCTCATATTTAATTGCTTCTGCTGCATTCACTGCTGCATCTCCCATTTTTTTACGAAGCGCTTCAGTCATAAATGGAGAAGGAGTTTCTTCAGCTAGTTTTTGATGTCTTCGTTGTATTGAACAATCACGTTCAGAAAGGTGGCATGCTTTACCAAAAGAATCACCAATAACTTGTATTTCAATATGTCTTGGTTCTTCAATGAGTTTTTCCATATACATACTATCATTACCAAAAGCAGCTTTTGATTCTTGACGTGCAGAATCCCAAGCATCTTTCAAGGCTTCTTTTTTCCATACAGCACGCATTCCTTTTCCACCACCACCTGCTGTTGCTTTTAGCATTACAGGATAACCAATTTTTTTAGCCAATTTCTCACAGGTTTCAAAATCAGGAATCAAACCATCAGATCCAGGAACTGTTGGTACACCAGCAGCTTTCATAGTAGCAATGGCAGATGCTTTATCCCCCATTTTATTAATCATATCTGGTGTAGCACCAATAAATTTGATATTATGATCTTCACAAAGTTTAGAAAATTTAGCATTTTCTGCCAAAAACCCATAACCAGGATGTATCGCATCAGCGTTTGTAATTTCTGCTGCTGCTATAATATTTGCCATTTTTAAATACGATTCACTACTTGGTGCAGGACCAATACAAATGGCTTCATCTGCAAATTTTACATGCAAACTTGAAGCATCTGCAGTAGAATAAACCGCTACTGATTTAATTCCCATCTCGCGCAGGGTACGTATTATACGCAATGCTATCTCGCCTCTATTGGCTATTAATACTTTTTTAAACATATGTTAAAAATTAATGAAACAATAAGACTATGATGGGTCTACTAAAAATAATGGTTGATCAAACTCAACTGGTGTAGCATCATCGACTAGTATTTTTACTATTTTTCCTGATACTTCAGATTCTATCTCGTTAAAGAGTTTCATTGCTTCAATGATACAGACCACTGCACCTTCTGAAACACTATCACCAACTTCAGAAAAATTTGGTTTGTCCGGAGATGGTTTTCTATAAAAAGTACCAATCATTGGTGATTTTATAGTAATATATTTTGAATCATCAGCTGTTTTTTCTGCTGCAATAGGTGTTGCTGGCGCTGTTTGTACTTGTTGTGCTGGCGCTGCTATTTGCGTGTATTCTGGAGTTGCTTGTTGAATAATTGTAGTGTTATTATCTTGTCCAGTTTTAATGGTAATCTTGATGTCTTTCATTTCAAGTTTAACTTCACTTGCTCCTGATTTTGACACAAATTTGATTAAACTTTGTATTTCTTTAATGTCCATAATATATAATTTTAAATTGTTTTTGTAATTAATTAATATACCCACTTATAATAAATTGCTCCCCAAGTGAAACATCCAACAAAGGTAGCAAAAATAATGGTATCTCCTTTTTTATTTTTTTTTCAAAATCCCAAAGCAATAAGGTGGTTGATCATTTACACGAATTTCAAATAAACAAGCAGCAGTACTAAAATCAATCATATAATATAGTTCTTTCATTTCTTATTTTTTAGATATATTTTGAATTATTTTTTTATTTAGATAACTTATTTTGAATATCATTTGGGTTATTTTCTAATTCTTTTTTTAGAAAATCTTGGTAAGAAAAATTTGAATCATTTTTTCGTTTTCTATCATATAGATAATCTTCCCAATAACTAAAGGGAGGGAATATAGTTATTTCTTCTATATTCCAAGAATTATTTTGCACTATAAGCTTTGCTTTTATTGTTTGATCTAGAGAATATTCAAACATATACAGATGATTTTTTGTATTATCGACCCATAGTAATCCTTCAAAATTACCATTAATTTTATCTTCAGGTGTTGAAAAACTTGTAAATTGAGGTTCTCCCAATTTCTTTTTAAGGGCAGTAAGTAAATCTTTAGCTTGTTTTTTAGAAAAAATATAAACGTCATATTTATAAATAGTACTATCTTTTGTCTTGTAATAAAAAGAGATGCCATTAATTCCATTTTTACTATTAAGACTTTGCTTCCCTACTAAACTTGTACCATTAAAATTTAATAGTTTGTTTGCTTTACCTCCTTTAACATTAACATATTTTTTAATAACACCCCCTTTGTCTACTCCTGCTGGATACATGACTGGTTTCATGTCCTTAGAAACTATGTCGTTAATCTTTTCACCCTTTAAAGTAAGTTGCGTTAAATCAAAATTTGATTGTGATTGACAACTTTGTAAAATAAATATCATTAAAATTATTTTAAATACTGTTTTCATAATTATTATCCTATTATTGGAATAGTTGCACTAATTCCTGTTAATTTTTCTATACTTTTTATTATATCAAAAGGATTAAATAAGGTCCTCCAGTAAAAACCAAAAGAATATTACTATCAATATAATTAAAAAAAATCCACAGCCAATATAATAAGCTTTAGATGTATTAAAAATAATTTCGTATTCGTTTGGAGAAGCAATGATTAATTCTTGTTTATCATTATTAGATATTACTAAATTATTTTTATATTTAGCTACCGTTCCCATAATATAATACTCTTGTTGGTTTGCTAGTAATAGACTCTCAGTATAAGTAGTATAATTTTCTTTGATTTTATGGTAATTTAAATCCGTAAATATGGTGATATTCTTAGCTAATACTTTTACTTTACCTGTGGAATCAAAAATATAAAAATCTTCACATTTGATTTGTGAATCTATTATCTCCCACCTATCTCTTTTGGACTTCCCAAATTTTTTTTTATAAACCCATTTCATTGCATTATATGAATAACCAATACAATCAGCTGCTTTTAATTTTGATTTTATAGGAGAGTTATTGTATAATTTACCTTTAATTTTAACAAAACCTTTCGTGAGATTTCCTATTTTGGAAATAGGCATATTTTTTATTTCAAGTTTTTTTTTAATATCCATAAGATATAAATTTTAATTGTTTTTGTAATTAATTAATATGCCCACTTATAATAAATTGCTCCCCAAGTGAAACCTCAACCAAAGGTAGCAAAAATAATGACATCTCCTTTTTTAAATTTTTTTTTTAAAACCCATTTCATTGCATTATATGAATAACCAATACAACCAGCTGCTTTTAATTTTATAGGAGAGTTATTGTATAATTTACCTTTAATTTTAACAAAACCTTTCGTGAGATTTCCTATTTTGGAAATAGGCATATTTTTTATTTGATACTGGTTTTTCTTATTAATGCTTTTAAGTGCAAAAATCACTAATAAAAAGACACTATAGTTATTGCTGTTTTTATGTATAATGGATTTGTATTAGTAAAACTAATTATTACACCAATAGCATAATACTTATCGCTACAACAAAAGGAAATGATTTATTCATAAAATTACCGAATCATCTCTAGAGGAGCATTTGGTCTTGGTCTGTGCAAGAATACATCATAGACAGAATATCTTGATTTCCCATCTTCTTTTTTGGTAACAACACATAGTGGTGATTTACCAGGGGATCTCATTAAAGCAACAACCTTTCCGTTTCCAAAAAACTTTAAATTATAATTTTCTAATTTTTTAAGTTCAGCTGTCGAATCTATTATCCTTTCCAATATATCTATACTCCACCTTGTTTTTGCTTCTTTTTCATTGTGGAAATAAGATTGAGCAACCTCTTTTTCTTTATTATAATACTTATTAGCAATAGCTTTTATTTTTTTATTCTTAAAATCGTTGCTTAATTCTTGATAATATTCTTCAACTTCTTTGAGTAGTTTATCTTTATTTTCATTTTTAAGGTTTACACTTTCACTCCAACCTTTTAAATTATAAGCAATAGTCACTTCAAAAGTCACTTTTTCCTCATAATACTGTTCTCCTTTTTCGTCTTCTAATAATAATTTAGCAGGATTAACATCTAAACTAACATTGCCTTCTCTAGGAGTTTGATATTCGAAAACAGATGTATAATTAAATATTCTATCCTCAGAATTCCACTCCATTTTTCTTACTGTAACATCTAGCCCTGCATAAACATTAAGTTTATCTTTTAAGTTTCTATTTTCATCATAGAATGGGAATATTTTTATTTTTAATTGTTGTTTCCCACTTTTTAAAATTTTACCATTAATTGGAATACTAACTTGGCCTCTAGCATTACTATACATATTAAAAACAGGAATATCATTTATCCATATTTTATAATTACATGCTCCATTATAAATCTTAATATCATAATATTTTTTTTGCTCTCGATATTTTACAGTTTTATATAAGTCCTTCATCACTTGATTGTATTGTTCGTTTTGGGATTCTCCGTTATTGTGATTTTTAGTTTGTGAGCAGCTATTAAAAGCTATAAATAAGATTAGATATAAAAATATTGATTTCATATATTGTTTAGGTTAAATTTATTATTTTAGCATTACTATTTTGACTATATCCACTAGATAGAAATAGAAAAAAAAGTAGTAGTAATTTACTACGTTTATTCTTTAGCATTATTTGGATAATATATTATAAAAATTGTCACTGTTTTTTTCAGTTTCATCAATAATAAATTGTTGATAGGTATAGTTGACGTCCTTTCTTTTGTTCCTTTCGTATGTAAAACTTTCCCAATATGTAATTCCTGGGAGACCTGGGTAATCTTTTTTAATAGGCATTACGTTAAGAGTTGCCCCCATACCATAGTTCTGTTTTGTATATTGTATATGATAAAATGTATTATTTTTAATATCTTCCCACATAAATATTGAAGGGTTATTATTTACCTTATCTTCTGCAAGACTATAGCCTGTATAATTAGGGTCTCCTAGTTTGTTATTGAGTGTTTTTAAAAGTTTTTCACTTTGTTTTGAAGTAAAAATATCTAAAGTATATCTAGTAACAATACTATCATTTTTATTAAAAAAGAAAAACACATGATTATCAGAGTAAGCTTTGGGGTTTTTACCAGCAAAATTTTGGTTGTCAAAGATTAATATTTTTTCAGAATTTACTGAAGAAAATTTATAGTCACCTCCAGACAATCCAGCATCAAAAATATTTGATTCGACATCTTTAGGAATTATTTCCATTACCTTGTCCTTATTCAATTTAATATTGGTTAAATCAAAATTGGATTGTGATTCGCAATTTTGCAATAAAATAGCTGTCATTATTAATATTAGTTGTTTCATTATTTATCCTATTAAAGTAATATTGGCATTTAAACCTGTTAATTTTTCTATACTTTCTATTTTAACTTCACTCCTGATTTTGACACAAATTTGATTAAACTTTGTATTTCTTTAATGTCCATAAGATATAAATCTTAATTGTTTTTGTAATTAATTAATATGCCCACTTATAATAAATTGCTCCCCAAGCGAAACCTCCACCAAAGGTAGCAAAAATAATGATATCTCCTTTTTTAAATTTTTTTTTTAAAACCATTTCATTGCATTATATGAATAACCAATACAATCAGCTGCTTTTAATTTTGATTTTATAGGAGAGTTATTGTATAATTTACCTTTAATTTTAACAAAACCTTTCGTGAGATTTCCTGTTTTGGAAATAGGCATATTTTTTATTTGATACTGGTTTTTCTTATTAATGCTTTTAAGTGCAAAAATCACTAATAAAAAGACACTATAGTTATTGCTGTTTTTATGTATAATGGATTTGTATTAGTA
>JALSVQ010000183.1 GCA_027073495.1 Flavobacteriaceae bacterium
CTCTTGTTTTTTAGTTATGATTTTTAAAACATCGCTTTTTTGAATCATTACGTTTGGAATGTTATTTTCAGGTGCTTTTAAGAGAGGAAAGGAGAGAAGCTGTGATACGTTCTTATGGCGCATAACGATTTGTGTAAGCGTAGTTGCGGATTTCAAGGCACGAACCTTTCAATTTATCACTAAACTTTGTACAAAGATACTAACTTTGAATTTAGCACAAAACCCGCAATTACGTTTACATTTTGTTATGCACTTTTACTACTTCTTTATTTAAATATTCTAAAATTCGATTTTGATAACTGTTTTTATCATCTGATTTCATAATTTCTGCGTGTTGCGCATCTTTTGCTAACCAAAACTCTGTTGGTACATTTGTGTTTTTTTGTAATATTTTCCCCATTGAAACAGGAACCCAAGTGTCGCTTTCTGAATAAATATACAAGATAGATTGCAAGTGTTTCACTTCTTTTATTCGTTCTTGAAATTCTATTTTTCTTTTATACTTTGGTAGTAAAAAATTCATTATTTTCAATGTCTTGTAGGCAAATGGAAATTGTATCCAAAAATCGGCTAAAGAAGTTGCAGAACTTTCAATAATAGCAAAATCATATTTATGATTGTCATCTGCAAAAGTTACCGTAGAAAACATTGCTCCCAAAGATATCCCGTGATATCCAATTGGTAAATCTGGGGTTAATTCTTTTGCTTTTAAACTGATTGCAGTTATGTCTTCAAAATAAGAAAAGTTACCGTGTGTGCTTTCTCCAAAACCATTGATATCGAAAACTATAGTATTAAAACCATTTTCACGCAATAGATTTGTATAATCTCTTTTCAAAAAATAGCCTTTTGCTTCTTTTCCCATTGGGTGACCTAAGACGATTGTTGCTTTAACGTTTTTAGTTTTAGACTTGGCAAACATTCCTTTTATTAGTCCACCCGACTTACTATGAATAGATATGTTTTGCCAATCTTTCTTCTCGGTTTCTGATAATGGATTTCTCCACTTTACCATAAAATTTCCGAAAAATGGTTTTTTTAATAATTTGTATATCATTTGATGTTAGTTGGTTTTTTTTGGAATTTAGGTTTGTTTGTCAGAATTGTGCATAACGTTTAGGCTAAGATTTCGTTTGGGTTTTCAAAGCACTGAACTTTCGGTTTATTACTGAGCTAAAAGTAATAATTATATTTTTAATTTTTACCATTTTAAATATCAAATTTTACTTTTAGCGGACTTTATTCAAAGCTCATCTCTTTCGGGTTAACACTTCACCCCCAAATGAATTTTAGCCATTGTTGGGCGTTCGTTATTTTATGGTAATACTTCTTTCATTAAATGTAATGATTTCTTCTTTTAATGTCTGTTTAACTCTAATGTTTCTAAATATTAGAATATCTTTAGAATTTAAGTTTTCTAAAAAATGTTTATTTCCGTCATTCATCTCAGAACCTATATTTTTCTTGTCATAAATAACTGTCTTTTTTCTAATAATCATTATATCAAAATCAATTATTTCATAAGTTACCCAACTTAATTTACCAATTTCAGTTAATGCTTCAAAGTAGAATAGATTTGAAATGTTGCTTTTATCAATTTCATTATTCAAACGTTGTTTTTCAACTTCAGTATCAATATTGTAATACAAATTCGGTTCTGGTAATTCGCTAATTTTATATATAAATTTCTTTATCTTTCCATTTGGTAATTCAACTCCAATGATTACATTTTTAGGATTATTTGTGGGGGTTACAGTTAAATAATAATCGTTAAGTTTAATTTTACAATTTTCAATAGGTATATATTTCACATCTAATTCGTCTATTGGCCAACTGTCAAAATATAAATTATTCGGAAAATTATTGTATAAAATATCTCCACTTTCAGACTTCAAATTAAATACATTATAAGATTCTGCTTTTTTTATGTTTTTTACTTGACAACCTAACAATAATGTCGCAGCAATCAATGGGATAAAAATTCTCATTATTTTACGTGTTTATTTTGATGACGCCCAACGGTTTCGCTATGCGTAGTGCGGGATTTTGAAACGATTAATTTTCAATTTACTACTAATTTTATTTATTGCTATTAACTTAATCTTTAACACTTTGCCCGCATTACGTATAGCCTTTGTTGTAAGCCGTTTTTATTCTATCCAAATTGTTTTGGTTTCAAATTATTACTTGCATTTTCTAAAACTCTCTTTTGCCTTGTTTCTTTTCTTTTAGCAGAAATGATTCAATACAATAAAATCTTTTACGCCTTTTACTTATTATCAATTCATTTTTAGAAATTGATTCAATCCAATTTTCAAAATTTCAGGTTGGTCTTCATAAACTTCGTGCTGTGCATTTGGAATTATAAATAATAAAGAACCTTCAATTAAGTTATTAAGATTTACAATACTCTCTCCAGAGAAAAAATAGTCTTGGTCTCCTTTGATTAATAGAGTAGGACAACTAATATTCTTTACATTTTCTTTTGGATACCCAGAGTTTTTTTCATCTGTCCATAGGTCTATCAATGCATATGTCAATTTACTGAAGTCAGGTTCAGGATTTAAATTTTCATATTTTTCAAAAGTCTGAGGGAATTTGTCTTTCCAACTTTCAGGCGTAACTCTGTTAAATATTTCTTTTGCTACTTCAGAGTAATTATTAAAATGCCAAGGAGCACCAATTGCAATTAATTTTTCGATTTTCACTTTTGAGGAAATTGCTAATCTATATCCAATATCTCCACCATCACTAAATCCAACTAAAATTATTTTATCAATTCCCAGTTGTTCCAAAACCATTTCGGTGTCTTTCGACATTTGTTGGTAAGTCAAATCTTTAGGATTTCCGAGTGTAGATTTTCCTTGCCCACGATTATCAATTCCTATAATTCTAAAATTTTTAGATAAATAAGAAGTCATACTATTGTAATCTTCCATAGTTCCAAAACCACCGTGAAGCATAACCATTACAGGTTTTGTATTATCTCCTATCTCTTCAAAATATATTTTCGCTCCGTTTGATTCAATATAATGTCCATTTTTATGGTTAAATTCTTTTATCATTTTTTTGATTTTTAAATTTGTATTTATTCTATCTCAATATACTCTGATTTCCCACCAGACAAATCTCCATTCAACCAGTTCCAATCAAATTTCAATTCCAACTTACCATTTTTTTTCTTTGAGATAATACCTTTTGATTTGCCAACTTTCAATTCGCCATCCTCAGTTAAACATTGAAATAAGAGTTCAATTTGCGAAGTGTCAGTTTGTTTACCAACAATAAACCCTTCTAATATTGCTCCACCTTTATATTCTCCAGTTATAGTATTTCCGTTTTGGAAATAATGGAAAATCGTTTCATTGGAAGATAATCCATTTTTATTTTCAATTGTTACAAATTTCTTATTATCTAAGTTCATTTCAGTATTTTTTAATGGCTTACAACGATTTATGTAAGCGTAGTTGCGGATTACAAGCACTTACCTTTCAATTCATCACTAAACTTTGTTCAAAGATACAAACTTTAAATTTAGCACAAAACTCGCAATTACGTTTACATTTTGTTACCTGCTGGCTTTATTATTTATCGGTTCGAAATAAAAATTTTCTTCTGAATTCTCCTTTAACAAATAATCCATTGGTTTTAATCCAACTAAATGTTGAAATTCATTTATAAAATGACTTTGGTCAAAATAACCGTTGTCTAAAGCGTTATGTAAATAGAAATTCCTATCATTTAAAAGGCTTTTTTTTATGGTATCTTGTAACCTTGTTATTATTTGAAATTTTTTAGCAGTAATTCCAAATTGTTCTTTAAAATTCCGTTCAAATTGTCTATAACTTAGGTGTGACTTTTTTGACAATTCAATTCAATTTACTGTTTTAAATTCTCCATATAAAACAGAAATAATATCATCCCATTTTTCATTTTTTTTCACTTTATTTTCAGTTAGTCGCAAAATCAAGAAATTTTCAATTAATTCTATCTTTTGTTTTAAATTCTCTGTTTCATTAAGCCTATTCAATAATTCATAACCTTTATTTTTCCATATTTCGGTTATAGATAAATAACTATCATTCAATTCAGAATATGGAATTGGTGTGAAATGTCTAAAAGTACCACTTTTGAAACGTACTGAAATAAAATTAACACTATTTGTTTTATCAAATTTAAAAACGGATCTGGGACAAATTATATGACTTTCTTCAAGTTTGATATTCTTTACAGAAAGACTATTCTCTAAGTGAAAAAGAAGTTCTAAGCCTGTTCCTGGAAGAACGATAGGTAATCTAAACTTAAGACTACTTGATTTCTTATATAAATAAAGTCTATCTATATATTTCGATAAATATTTGTTAGGCTTAAAACTAATTCTCTCCATAAAATCTAATAAATGTCAATTATAGGCTTGTCAATTAATAAAGTTGATACTGACTTCAAAAACACTTCTAAATGCTCAGAAGAATTATGTAATTCAACAGCCTTTTGGTTTACATATTTTTCATAAACAATGAATTCATTTGGTTTATCAATTTCATTTAATAGCCGATATGTTAGACAACCTGTTTCTTGTTTACTTTTTTTTACCATAGTCTTTGCAAGTTTTACAAATTGCTCAACTTTTTTTTCGTTTACACTCAATTGTGCGATTATTATTTTTTCCATAATACAAAATTATAGTCTTTTTCATTCTTAAAATTGGAAAAAAACGACATTCTTTTCAATTTACGTATTCTGTTTTTTGCTTGCAGGTAACGATTTGTGTAAGAATAGTAAGGGATTTCGAAGGGCTGAACTTTCAATTTATCACTTAGCCAAATTTACGATTTTTATTTATTTAATAGACACGCAAAATTGTGAATTTTGCGGACTTTGTAAAATGCACTGAACTATCGTTTATGCACTAAAACCCTTATTGTTTTTACACTTTGTTAGCAGTTCGGCTTTATTCATACCATCCATTCAATCTCGTGATGGTAACTACTGTGCCCATTTGATTCATCTTGTTTTCGGAAAATCTAATTCATATTTATTCTCCGTTCAAATTTTATTTTTTTAATTCCAAAATCAGTATTCCATTGTTTAACTTCTTTGAAGTCTAATTTCTTGTAAAGTTCAGAAGCTGGCTTGTTCTTCAGTCCAGTTTCAACAACAAAAAGATTCGAATCAAATGTTTCAAAAACAAATTCCATTAATTTCCTTGCAATTCCTTGTCTAAAAAATTTAGGGTCTACAACCAAACTATTAATCTGAGTTTGGTTATGGTTATGGTCAATTTCAATTATTCCAGCTAATTTTTCATTTTTCAAATATCCGAAAAATACTGTGCTACTCTCTATATAATCTTCAAGCAATCTTTTTAAGGGCGGAAAATCTTTAATGTTTAATAATTTTGCTTCTATTGTATATGATATTTGAAAAAGGGAATGTATTTTTTTAGACATTTCTATATTCTTATTTTGAAGTCTTTCAATCATCTTTTGTATCGATTTATCAATGGGCGAAATCTAATTTTGTTTTTCTTGTTTTAACCGTTAGATTTTATTCAAAGTTTTTTTCTTCCAATTTATTTGTGGTTCAACTTTATTTATTGATGTTAAAATAATCTTTATACCACTCGATTTCGTGGTGGTCAAGTTTAGTATCATTAACCTTGTGATTAGTATCTATTTTTGAATATAATATTTCAAGTGAAGAAAAATCTCTTTGACTAATTACCTCAATACCGTTTCTTTTTAGTTGAGCAGAACTAACTCCTGCGCCTATTTGATACACTTTGTTTTCCGAAAATCTGTTTCCATCATAAATAACTTGACTACCACAAGCAGCACTTACGTCCATTAATATTGCAACTTCAATTTTTTCAATTTTCGCAATTTCAAGTATTTTTTCAGAAGCTCTAATCATTCCTTTTGACCAATCTTTGCCTGTTTCAGTTAAAACTTTTGCTGTACCATTCAATACATCTATACCTGTCCCTCCGTGTATGTCACACATTTCCCTTGGTGTTCCAAATGAAAATTCTTCTGGGCAGAATTTTATTATCTTAACCGTGTCATAATTCAGGAATTTTAGAGCACTTGGGTATTCTCCATTTGCTGAACCATCATAACCACAAGTTATTCCGACCAAACAAGAACTCATTAGAATTCTAAGAGGTTTTTCTTTTGTTGGTATTCTTAAATTTTCTAAATAATTCCTGTTTGTCATATTCTACTCTACTTTTTTATTTTGTAATAATTTTACCGATTCAATTATCTTGGGTAAGATTCATTCTTGGTACATGCTTTGGTTTCATTAAAACTAATAGTTAACCAGACCAGTCTTCTGGTCTAACAAAATAAACACCGGCTAACATTTCTTTTTCAAGACGCACTTTTACCGAATCATGCACAACTATTCCATTAACTGCTTCATGCAAACGAAATAAATTATACCCCTTTGCTCTTTCTTCATCTATCACCAATGATTCAAAGTCAATACCCACCAGATCACCTGGATTATCAAACTCACAATCTGACTGCTCTAAATCTGCACAAGAAACCCTGTCAAGAATATTAATTGCACAATAATTTCTGCTGATTAGTTTCCCGCCCTGATCATAAAGCTCTACCTTATATCGATCAATATTATCTACACCTGCCTCATCAAGTATATTCAGTATTTTATTGGTCATTAACGGTATTGAAGGACAAAAGAAATCCGGTATAAAGTCACCACTAGATTCTGACAAATAAAACTTCATATCACTAGGTAATTCCACCTCTATTTTCACCCCACCATACCAAGTGAAAAATTCAAGAATACCACTCAAATTCGGCTGCTTGCCAATCGTTGCAATTGATGCACCATCCGGCGAACCAACTTCCATCATCCAATACATAGATAGACTTTCTCCCATACTCTTTAATAGATTAAACTTTATTCATTCTTTTTTCTGTGCTGACTGCTAACGGTTTAAATATGGTGCGTTTGGCATTTTAACGCACTTAATTTTCGGGTTAGTACTATGTTTATTTATTGCTCTCATCTTTGAGTTTAGCACTATCTGCCAAATGCACTATATTTTTTGTTACCTGCTGGCTTTATTCATTTCTGTCGTTAATTTTCCAATTATTTGTGTCCAATATTCTTTCATTTCATTTCGCTGTTCCGAGTTCAATAATTTCTCTTGATGGATTGCAATTGTCGTTTTATTTTCATTTCCAATTACTCGAATTTGAACCGTTGATATATTTTCCCAAGTTTTCGGGTTCCAATTCAGTCGAATATGTGAATTTGGTTTAAAAACTCTAACAAGTCCTGATATTCCGTTTTCAGTTTCAAATTCCTTTTTCAATTCGAGTTCAGTATTTAATTTTCCAAGCCAAATTTTCAGTCCGTTTTCCGAGAATAGAAAATCCCATACTTTTTCAGTCGAAACAGGAATTGTTTTCCTTATTCCGAATTGAAATCCAACGTCTTTGGTTTTTCCTATTTTATTTTTCATTCAATAAATTAATATATGCTAATGTAAATGAATAAATATCTCCCGGCCATCTGGCAGAAATATAGTTTCTATCTATTACGTAAAAACCGTGTTTGGTATTATTTAATGTATCTCTAAAAATTGGTTTATTCCCATATAAAAACTGAGAGTTACTCTTTAGTGCTGCTATAACTTCATCTTCAACAGTAATTTCAGGATAGGTAAGATAGTAATCTTTTAACCAAAGTTTGGTTAGATTATAAGCTAATAATTCTTGAGACTTTAGCAATGAAGTTGTTTTGTATTCGTAAATAACTGATTTTGAATTTTCTTTATTTATGCTTCTTGCTAATAAAATTACTCCGTGACAAATAGCTCCCACCTTTTTGTTGTTTTTAAAGAATAAAGGAATGATGTTTTGTAAAACTAAAGATTCTAAATACTCTTTTACTCCTTTATCGTGACCACCAGGTAAATATATACTATCAAATTCAGATTCTATAATTTCTTCATAATTAATGGGGTTATTAAATTCCCTACTTTTTAACATTAAATAATAAGCAGAAATAGCATCTTTTCTTGCTTTAAGTAATTTTTTGAAAATGCCTAAACCTTCACCAGTAATCATAATTTTGTCCCCTTCAGCGACTTTTCCTTTTGGTGTAGCAAATGTAATCTCAAAACCATTTTCAGATAATAATTTCCAAGGAATTGCTACTTCAGTTGGGTCAAATCCATAAGATGGAATTGGAATTAATATTTGTTTCAATTTTTTCAATTTTATGAGTTTTTTTTTAGCTTGCAGGTAACGGTTTGTGTAAGCGTAGTTGCGGATTTCAAGGCACTTACCTTTCAATTAAGTACTAAACTTTGTTCAAAGATACAAATTTTTGGTTAAGCACAAAAACCGCAACTACGTTTACACTTTGTTACCAACTGGCGACTTTTCACGTTCTACTGATAGCGTTGGCAAGACATACTCTTTTGCAATTTTTGGCTTGTGCTGTTGGCAGTAGCGAATTGCAAATGTGTATGGCTTATGCGTTGGCTATTTCATTTCTATTATTGTTTCGTCTCCTGATATATTTCTAACTTTTAAACGCAAAGGTTTCTTTTTACTTTCTATTGTTCCGTTCCAAAGATCCTTAGTTTTTTCTCCGTTGTTAATTAGATAACCTAATTTGTCAATTTTAATTTCGTTATCACTTTTCCATTTTCCTTTTTTGTTGGTGCAATCTACACTTAGCATTTCTATTAATTCTAAACCTTCTTCACTTATATTGATAGGATTGTATTCTTTTCCTTTATTAATGGCTTGTAAGTTTCCTTTTTCGTTAAACTCATTTATTTTTTGCATTAAACGGTCACTTACAAATTTTGTGATTTCGGTTGTGAAAACCTTGTCTTTTTCTGTGGTTTTGTATTCTGTAATATCTTCTACAACTATATCGTGCAATAAGTTTTTAAGGTCTTTTAATTCTACTTGTATTTGTGTAGCATTATTATCTCTTATAAACTTTTCTATTTCTTTGTAATCTATAATATCTATGTAGTAAATAATTACTTTTTTAACATCAATTTCAAGGTTTTGTAATTCTTGGTTTACAATTTTATTGATAATAGGAATATCTAAAACTTTTTCTTTACTATCTATTAAATTTGGAACATAAACAGGAACAGTTCCTTTTTTACTTTCTTGTATTGCACCAAACCAAAATTTATTAATTCCTTCAATTCCTTGCTGTAAACTTGGTATCAATTTGCTTAATTTATCCATTGTTTGTACAGGATTTCTAAATAAGTTTACTCCGTCTTTTATTTCCTTTATAGTAAAGTTGGCTTTGTTTTCTTTTAATCTGTCTCTTACGGTTTGTATGCTGTTTACACCAATATCACAATGTATAAACTTTCTACCTAAATCATTGGCTACTTTTGCGGTTACACCACTTCCTCCAAAAAAGTCTGCAACTACCATATCTTTATTACTACTTGCTTCAATGATACGACTTAATAAAGTTTCTGGTTTTTGAGTTGCGTAATCAACTTTTTCACTTGATGTTGGTTGTTGTTGAAATGACATTATATCTCCCCAAACGTCTCCAAAAGGTTTTCCTTTTTTTACTACTTCATCCCAATATCTTGTTTTTTTATGTGCAACCATATATTTACGACCATCATCATCAGTTTTATTGAACATTTCTTCATACTCTTTTGTATGTGGCTGTTTTAGTTTGTTGAATAATTTACGATTTTCATCTTTGACGTAATAAAAAATAGTATCGTGTCCTCTTACCCAATTTGGTGCAAGAGTTTTAAATCCTGAAAGAACTTGAATGTCCCAAATAATTTCTCTTCTGAAATTTTCTTCACCAAAAACTTCATCCATTAATATTTTAACATAATGACTTATGTTTTCATCTAAATGCATATAAATACTTGCGGTATCACTCATTATGCTTTTAATGGCTTGTAAGTTTTCGTACATCCAATTAAGATAATCTTCCTTTTTCCATATATCGCCATACATTTTTTCTTCAAATGCTTGCAATTCTTCAATTGGCATTTCTTGTTCGGCATTCTTTATTTTTTCAGCCAATTTAGGGTTTCTGCGTATATACACCTTTTTAGCATAATCTGCTCCACTTGCAAAAGGTGGGTCAATATAAACTAAATCTACTTTTATACCTTGTTCTTTTAGGTAAGCACAAGCAGAAATACATTCGCCTCTTATTACAATGTTATCAGATTTGTTGCCAATTTCTTCTA
>JALSVQ010000184.1 GCA_027073495.1 Flavobacteriaceae bacterium
TCAATAATTTGAGTTTGATTTTTACGTTTTAAAGTTGTTCGATTTTTATCTTCATTCTGCTAATTTAAAAATCGAATAACTTTAAAATGAGCCTAGCGGCCAGCGACACGTGCTGCTAATCAGATTTTTTTAATCAAAAAAAAAGAAATTATTATTAAAAATTGTATATTTGAACATTAATTAGAAATTAACGTTTGTTGCGTTAAGGTCTTGAATCCACCCTTTATACTCAATAAATGAATAACTGGAACAATTGGAGTATTAGCGAAAAGGATGAAAATGTTATTGCGAATATGATTTTTAATCATACAAAACTGATAGACCCAAGTATTGTAGAAATAATAGTACTGTATATCCGTTTTTACTCATAACCTTGTAATTCCAGCAATAACAAGCCTATCGAACACTTTATCTGCAAAATATCTTCTATTTAGCTTATAAATAAACTCATTTAGGTAAAGTTGAAGGTATTTTCGTTTTATTTTATGATAATTACCTGTAAAATTTCTTTTAGCATTACTAATGGCTATATGAACCCATTTTAGCGTTTCCTTTGTTGTTTGCTCATTAGACTTTTCTGTTATATGTATAGCTACATAATCAGCTATATTGACATATGAAGTACTCTTATCAGAAAAAACAATAATATCATCTTCATCTATAGCTTGTTTTATGGTTTCATCTGTCTTTTCAGCTAGATGATTATCCAATACTTTGGCTTTGAAGTATCTACACTGACGCTCTTTTTTACCCGTTTCAACATCTTCCAAAACAGTACTTTCTGCCATTATCATAACATTTGCTTTAGTTTTACTTCCGCGTCCTGCCTTTTGTGACTTATATGCTGCTTCCGATGCTTCTATAGTAAAATAGCCTTCATCCATCTCTATCATTCCTTCCAAAGTATAACGATCATCTCTTTTTCCCATTGCCTTGCGCAATTTATGAACCATTGCCCAAACTGGCTCATAGTGTTTTAAACCAAGCTTTCTCTGTATTTCTCTGCTTGAAAATCCTTTTTTTGTAGCACTCAATAAAAACATTGTTTTATACCATACTAAAAAAGGTAAATTTGAACTTTGCATTATTGTACCACTACGCAATGAGGTTCTACTTCGACATTTTTTACACTCATAGCTCCAAATGCTTTTTATCCAATAATGTTCTTTATGTCCACATTTACAAGTTACTCCTATCTTATCGCGTTGTTCTTTAAAATGCAATCGACAGGACTTCTCATCTCCAAAATGTGCTGTGAAATTAAATAAATTCATAATATTGTATTTGCTTCAAAGATAGTAAATTAATTTTAATTATGGATAATTACGGATATACAAATAATAATTAAAGATAATAATAAAAACAAATCCTTTTTTGAAGATTTACTAATTAATTCCTGATGTAAATTTTAAAAATGCTTTATTAAATCATAATGCTATTATTGATACAAATAACGATGGTGAAAATCAAATTACTGAAGCCGAAACTTATAATCAATATCTAAATGTGGCTAATAAAAATATTTCTGATTTAACTAGAATTGAATTCATTCTGAATTTAAATGAATTACATTGTTTTAATTATAGCGCTCTCATCATTTTATCAAAAAATCTAAAATAATATTCGTAGTCTGTATAATACCCTTTCATTTTTCCTAATTTTTGCCCTTTATGATTCAATACTAATAAATAATAAAAATGTTCGTCTTTATTATATATTCGCAATAGTCTTTTATTATATTTTAATTGTTTTGCACTGATTATATCTTCAGCGCGTGGTATATCCACTTTTACCAATACATAATTATCGGCATAATATTTAAACCGTTCCGTAGTAAAAACATTATCTTCTAAACCTTTGCAAGGCGCACACCAATCTGATCCTGTAAAAAACAGTAAAATAGGTTTATGTTCGTTTTTGGCTATTTTTTTAGCTTTTTCCAAGTTGGTAAGCCAATGCACTGCTCCTTCTGTTTGTTTTTGTTGAAAAGAAGACAAGAGCAATACGGAAAATAGTACAATAATTATATTTTTCATTTTTAAGTATTTAAATAATGATTTATTTACTTCAACAAATATGCCAAAATGAATTTAGAATTCCAAAATTAATTCATCCAAAGGCTTTCGTACTTTTTTTCGCTTCGCATTATCATCATTATCAGCACGATAACCTATTGGCAATAATAAAACTGACTCTAGATTTTTATTTGACAATTCTAATATTTCATCATATTTATCAGGAGAAAAGCCTTCCATTGGGCAAGCATCAATTTTTTCTAATGCGCATACAGTCATTAAATTACCCAAAACAATATAGGCTTGATTCAATGCAAATCTTCTATGCTCTACTGCTGATTTTTGCTCAAAACTTGTTGTCAAATAGTGCTTAAATGGTGCTAAAACTTCAGGACTCGTACCGCGAACCTGCATTTCCAAATCAAAATGCGCATCAATAATAGTGTTCTCAAACCCTTTTTCTATAGCAATAATTAATACGTGAGAAGCTGTTGCTACTTGTTGTTGATTAAATGAAGCTGGAAGTAATTTATTTTGCAAATCTTTATCACTAACTACAATCAGTTTTAATGGTTGCAAGCCAAAAGATGTGGCAGTTAGCCGAAATGCTTCTTTAAGAATAGCTAATTTTTCTTCAGAAACAAGTTTTTCATTATCAAATATTTTGGTAGCATAGCGCCAATTTAAGGCAGATAGTACTTTTGTCATTTTATCGTTTTTTATTAAAGCAAAGGTAATTAAGAAATCACATAAAAACAGTTCCTATGATAGTTTTTATTTATATTACTATTTACAGTGCTAATAAAACCAATGTGGAAACCAAAGTTTCGCAGCCATAACAAGCACTACAACAAGTAGAAAACGTTTAATGAGCACATCGCTTTTTCCTACCGACCAACGGCTAGCCAGCCACGCTCCTGCCGAATTCCCTATAGCTAAAACAAGCCCAACTTTCCAATTAATAGCATCATTATAAATATAAATAGCCAATGCTGTGATGGTAAAAAACAAAATAACAAACGATTTAATTGCATTAGCACGTACCAAAGAAAAATTATTGATTTGAGACAATGCCAATAGTACAAAAAAACCTGTTCCTGCTTGTATAAATCCGCCGTAAATACCAATAAAGAAAAAAGCAATTACACCTTGCCATAACTCTTTCCCTGCTGTTTTCACAATACTATCAATGGCATTTTTATTGGGCTTCACAAAGAGCATAAGTACTACAAAGAGCATCACAAAACCTAAAATTTTATTGAAATATTCACCTTTTATATGCACACCTAATTGCGCTCCAATTACTGCGCCTATCATAGCTGAAATACCCATATACACGTTAAACGGATAGTCTTTTACGCCTTTACTCCTAAAACCAGCAGTTCCAAAAATATTTTGAATAAAAATAGCTATTCTATTGGTTCCATTGGCAACATTTGGTGGCAACCCCATAAAAATAAGCATGGGCAAAGTCATCACAGAACCACCACCTGCCAAGGTATTAATGATTCCTGCCAGAAAACCTACTCCTATCAATACCAAATATGTTTTCATAATTTTATAATTAACTGATTCAAAACAAACTATGAATCTATTAGATTTTTCACTATATTGCCATATCAAAACTAGTCAAAAATGTTGGAAGAAATATCAAAAAAAGAAAAAAAGAAAATTCAAAATGCTTGGGCTTTTTACGATTGGGCAAACTCCGTTTATCCTTTGGTAATCACAACTGCTGTATTTCCTATTTTTTATAATAATGGTATCTACCATTTTATAGAAAAAGTGAGC
Organism: Flavobacteriaceae bacterium; assembly: GCA_027073495.1. Classification (GTDB taxonomy): domain Bacteria; phylum Bacteroidota; class Bacteroidia; order Flavobacteriales; family Flavobacteriaceae; genus JALSVQ01. The sequence goes on from JALSVQ010000184.1 coordinate 3,807, forward strand.
TACAATGGCATTACTAATGATGTGAAATATGTCATGTTCTTTGGTCATAAATTTGTAAATACTGCATTAATATCTTGGGTTGTTGGCGCTTATTTCTTGTTTTTGGTGCTACTGCTTCCTATTCTATCTGGAATTGCTGATTATTCTGGACGGAAAAAAGAATTCTTACGCATTTTTGCCTATATCGGTTCAATATCTTGTATGCTCTTGTACTTTTTTGACAAAAATCATTTGGAATGGAGTATGTTAGCCTTTGCCTTTGCTGGTATTGGTTTTTGGGGAAGTTTGGTTTTTTACAATGCATTTTTACCCGAAATAGCAAGTAAAGAAGAACAAGACAAGCTGAGTGCCAAAGGTTTTGCTTTAGGGTATTTTGGTAGTTCACTTTTATTAGTAGCTTGTTTGGCATATATAATGACACGCCCTAATGACACTGCCAAAGGCGAAGCCATCCGATGGACTTTTGTTATTACAGGTTTATGGTGGTTTGCCCTTAGCCATATTACGTTTACTATAGTTCCCGAAAAAACACGTAAATCTGTAGTAAACCGCGCTATTGTTCAAAAAGGATTTAATGAACTTAAAAAAGTTTGGAAAGAGATAAAAAATAGAACCGCTTTGATACGCTATGTGCGTGCATTTTTCGTGTATAGTATGGCGGTACAAACCATAATGATGATGGCAGTTTATTTTGGTATCAACGAAATTTCGTGGTCTAGCGAAAGTGCAGGAACTACAGGACTAATAGTTAGTGTATTACTCATTCAAATCATAGCTATACCTGGTGCAATAGGGTTAACAAAAATTGCTTCAAAAATTGGAAACAGAAAAGCTTTAATAGTAGTACTTGTACTTTGGGCTATATTGAGTATTCTTGCTTATTTTATCACGACACCATATCAATTTTATGGCATTGCAGGTTTTGTAGGTTTAGTAATGGGTGGTACACAATCATTATCACGTAGTACTTTTTCAAAACTACTTCCAAAAGATACTCCTGATACTTCTTCTTATTTTTCATTTTATGATATCACGGAAAAAATAGGTATTGTTATCGGTATGTTACTCTATGGTACTGCCATGCAAATTACAGGTTCTATGCGCATTGCCATAGCTGGTTTAGCCATTATATTTATTATTGGAATAGTTCTACTTGCTCGTGTTCCAAAAATAGAAGATTAGAACCCGGCTCCTGTATCATCTCCACGACTATCAGCCCCAGCTTCTAGTTTACCGTTTGGTAAAACAAGAATTGCATCTACTTTGCCAATAACTGGTGCGTTTGTATTATCAATTTTATAGCCTTTTTCTTCTAATTTTTTTATTAAATCATCAGAAAAAGCTTGCGGTTCTACTTTGATAATATCGGGTAACCATTGATGATGAAAACGTGGGGCATCAACAGCTTCTTGCATGCTCATCTCGTATGTAGAAACATTCAAAATGGTCTGCAATACAGAAGTAATAATAGTAGAACCTCCTGGTGTACCAACAACCATAAAAAGTTTATCATTTTTTTCTACTATAGTAGGTGTCATAGAGCTCAGCATACGTTTTTCTGGCGCTATGCTATTGGCTTCATTTCCCACTAAACCATAAAGGTTGGGAACACCTGGTTTAGCACTAAAATCATCCATTTCATTATTTAAGAAGAACCCTGCACCTTTCACCATCACCTTAGAACCAAAATAGCTATTTAATGTGGTCGTAACCGAAATGGCATTTCCAGAAGCATCAACAATAGAATAATGGGTTGTTTCCATACTTTCATGAGGCAATTTTTCAAGCCCTGCTCCTATTTCTGTAGAGCTTGAGGCTTTATCAAAACTAAAGGATTGCATTCTCTTTTTTAAGTATTCTTGGGCTAATAACGCTTCTACAGGAATTTTAACAAAATCTGGATCACCTAAATATTCTGCTCTATCTGCATAAGCTCTACGTTCTGCTTCTACCAATACCTGAATTTGCTTGAGTGATTGAAAATCATAGGTCTCTAAAGGGTAGTTTGCTATCATTTTCATTATTTCTGCTAGCGTAATTCCGCCACTTGAAGGTGGTGACATTGATATAATATGTAAATCTTTATAATCAAAAGTTATCGGTTTACGCCAAATTGCTTTATATTGTTTTAAATCTTCTAATGTCATGATGCCTTCATGCGCTTGCATTTCATCCACAAGGAGCTGAGCCGTTTCGCCTTCATAAAAACCAGCATTACCTTGTTCTGCAATACGTTCAAGAATCTTAACCAAATTAGGATTTTTTATTTCATCACCTTTTTTCCAGTTTAGCTTACTTTGATATATGGTTTTAAATCGATTATTATCTTCAAATCGTACACGAAACTCATTAAACAAATTGGCATCTTTTTGTGTTAATTTATAGCCTTTTGCTAATGTTATAGCTGGTTCTATTAACTTTTTGAAAGGCAGCTTACCATATTTTTTATGTGCTTCTACCATTCCTGCTACAGAACCCGGAACACCTACCGAAAAAATACCCACGCTACTCTTTCCTGCAATGACATTTCCCAAAGAATCTAAATACATATCACGCGATGCGCTCAAAGGTGCTTTTTCTCTAAAATCTAATGCAATGGATTTTCCTGTGCTATCTCTATAAACCATAAACCCACCACCACCAATATTTCCTGCTTGAGGATAAACAACAGCTAAAGCAAAATGCGTGGCAACCATAGCGTCTATGGCATTACCACCTTGTTTCATTATAGCTGCTCCTACTTGGCTAGCTAAAGGATTGGCAGAGACAACCATTGCTTTATCAGTAACGAGTCCTTGCTTATGTTGTGGTGTGGTTTTGCATTGTATAAAAAATGTTAGTACAATAAAAGGTAAGAAATATTTTTTCATGATAAGCCATTATTTAGTGTAGCAATTTACAAAAAATATAGTGTTTTCTATCTTTCCAAGTGAAGAAACTTAAAAGCATCTATCTTGAAAATAATAATTAATTTATCTTTAAACATGAAATATTTCACTTTGTTTGAAATAAGAAAACTCCAAACAAAAGAAAAATACAATTAATAATAAGTACTAATAACGTTTTATATCGACTAATTAATTTGCATTCAGCATTACAGGCATTACAAGCATTATAACAGATTCCCCTTCTTCAAGACCATCAATAGGCGAAAGTATTCCTGCACGGCTTGGTAATGACATTTCTAACTGCACCTCATTAGCATTTAATATATTTAGCATTTCAATTAAGAAACGCGCATTAAAGCCTATTTGCATATCGTCTCCAGAATAATTACAAGTTAAGCGTTCTACGGCTTTATTAGAATAATCTACATCTTCTGCAGAAATTTGCAATTCTGAACCTGCTATATCCAAACGAATTTGGTGTGTTGTTTTATTTGAAAAAATAGATGCTCTACGTGCCGAAGTAAGCAAAGCTGTACGATCAACTACAAGTATATTTGGATTTTCTTTAGGTATTACTGCGCTATAGTTAGGATAAGTGCCATCTACCAAACGGCATATTAAAGTAAAATTATCAAAAGAGAAATTAGCATTTGATTCATTATAAGCAATGGTTACATCACTATCACTTACTACGTTTTTAAGTAATTGCAGTGGTTTTTTGGGCATAATAAATTCCGCTTCATCTGTACTTGAAACATCTGTGCGTTGATATTTAACCAGTTTATGAGCATCTGTTGCTACAAACACCAAACCTTCTGGGCTAAAGTGAAACAATACACCTGTCATCACAGGACGCATATCATCATTTCCTGTTGCAAACAACGTTTTGTTTACGGCAGTTGCAAGTATATTACCAGAAATCGTAATTGATTTTGGCGCTTCTAATGCTGCAGGTTGTCTAAAATCTTCTCCTGAAACATAAGCCAATGTATATTGTCCGTGATTTGAGCTTATTTCTACGGTATTATTATCACCAAAAATAAATGTAAGCGGTTGTTCTGGAAAAGTTTTAAGCATATCTACCAAGAGTTTGGCATTAATAGCTACTGCCCCTTCACTTTCTGATTCTATTGTTATGGTTGCACTCATTGTAGTCTCCAAATCTGAAGATACAATACGTAGGCTGTTTTGATTTATTTCGAATAAAAAATTATCTAATATAGGTAATGTATTATTATTACTAATAACTCCTATAAGAATCTGAAGTTGTTTCAACAACTCTGAACTTGATACTATAAATTTCATTTAATATTATTTTTTTGTTCTAATAAGCAAAGATATTGAAAAATATGCTATTAAAAAAAACTATTTGCTATTAAGATTTTGTTAAATCACTTTATATTCATTAAAATTAGTGTCTGACATGAAACATTAGACAAAAGATTGCCATTAAAATATTTAATAAATTTATAATTAAGTATTTAAAAAGTATATTTTTTGTTAAAAAAAACAAAAAAAATATAATAAATAAAAAAAATACACTATCATTGTAAAATATAAGTCTTAAAACTAAGATACTTAAATTAATTATTTAAAAAAAAAAATTATGAACATTAAAAAAATCAGTTTAATTCTTGCCGTTGTTGCATTAGGAGTGTTTACAATGATGAGTTTCTCAAAAAACGATTCAACAGTAAAACAAACTACAGTTGCAACTACTACTTTAGACGCACAAGCATCTAAATGTGGAGATGGAAAGTGTGGCGATTCAAAAGCAGCTAAAACAGATGATAAAGCAGCTAAAAAATCTAGCGCAGAAAAAAAAGCTTCTTGTAAAGGTAAAGATGCTAAATCTTGCGCAGAAAAAAAAGCTTCTTGCAAAGGGAAAGATGCTAAATCTTGTAGTGGAAAATGTGCTGACATGAAAGCTAAAAAAGCAGAAAAAGCAATGAAATGTGGTGATGGTAAATGTGCTGATATGAAAGCCAAAAAAGCTGCTAAAGCAACAAAATAATTACAACGTTTAAACAAAACTTAAATTTGTTATAAACAAAACCTAAATAACTGTCTAAGTAATTTTACTTAGGCAGTTTTTTTTATCTTTGTAATATGAAAACAAGACGGACGTTCATACAACAACTTATCAGTGCTGGAATAGCAGTAAACATTCCTTTTGTTTTTAGTGCTTGTGATTCAGAACTCACTCAAATACCACAAATCGAGCAAAATATACTCAATGAAAATCAATTGACAATTGCTCATTTCTTTTTTCAATATTTATTTCCGAATACTGAAAATTTAAATACCAACACCTTACATACTTTAAATCATTTTGTCACTATTTTAACTGACACAAACTACAATCAAGATGACCAAAAATATCTTATTCAAGGTTTAGTTTGGACAGCAGAAAGTAGCCAAGAGCAATATCAAAAGGCATTTATACTTTTATCAAGCGCTGAAAAAGAAGCTTTATTTGAATCTATCGTTCAAGAAAAATGGGGCAAAAGCTGGCTGTCTTATATGCTAGATTGTTTTTATGAATCATTATTAATAGATCCTATTTATAAGGTAAACACCAATCAAATAGGTTGGAATTGGCTCAGGCATCAAGCAGGAATGCCAAGACCGAATACAGCCAATCAATATCAAAAATTATTAGCAAAAAAAACAAGTACTCAAATCATTAGTTCTATAGAACAGTTATGAAAAAACAACTTAAATATGACGTTTGCATTGTAGGAAGTGGCGCAGGTGCTGGACCTGTAATCTACGAATTGGCAAAGGCAGGTCTACAAGTAGTTGTACTCGAAAAAGGACCTTGGTTCAAAACAGCAGATTTCAGCAAAGATGAACTTGTAGCTGCAAGAAGAAGTGTCTACACACCGAATCTCAAAGACGAAAAACACATTATTGCCTCAACAAATGAAGACGGAAGTATAACTAGCTATTCTACCGAAGAACAAGGCAGTGATTTCTGGAATGGTAACTGTGTCGGCGGCTCTTCCAATTTTATGAGTGGTTATTTTAACAGATTGAAACCAACAGATTTTAAATTAAAAACAACTTATGGCGCTATTTCAGGTGCAAACATTGTAGATTGGCCCATCAGCTATAACGATTTAGAACCTTATTATACAAAAGTAGAGCAAGTAGTAGGAATCTCAGGAAAGGTAGTACCTCACTCCTACTTAGAACCACGAAGCACAAGCGACTATCCGTATCCGCCACTTAACGAAAATAAAGTAGCGTCACTACTTGATACAGCTTCTCAAAAAGTAGGCTATCAAATGCTACCAATACCACGAGCTATTATTTCAAAAGCTAAAGCTGAACGTAATGCTTGCTATTACTCTAACTATTGTGGTTCTTATGGATGCAGTTCAGATGCCAAAGGTTCATCACGTGTTGCATTAATTCGAGATGCACTCAAAACAGGTAATTGTACCGTTATCACCAATGCCAAAGTAT
>JALSVQ010000185.1 GCA_027073495.1 Flavobacteriaceae bacterium
ATTAATACTTTTTCACTTTCAGGACTCATTATTTTTAGCTCATTTTTATACTTATCTAGCGTGTCAAATTGTTTAGAAAACTGCTCGATACGTTCCAAATCTGCTTTGTACGCTTGGTATGAAAGTGACGTTTTATAATCGTGTTGTTGCTTATAAATCCAATCTGCATTTTTACGGATGAGTTTAAAATATGGGTTGGCATCCACACTATTTTGCCCTGCTTGTGCTACAGCATTATAATTTAAATAGTTATCCCATTTTTTATATGTTGCTTTTGGCACAGAATCGTGCGGTAAAGCATCTTCCATATCGCGTTCATAGACATCAAGTTCGTCCAAGCGGTCTGGAACAATAATATTCGGTTTCACCCCTTCTATCTGTGTTGCACCACCATTAATACGATAGAATTTTTCAATAGTCAATTTTAAAGCACCTAAGTCATCAGGGCTATTGGAATATCGGTTTAAATCTAAAACACGCTGTACCGTACCTTTTCCAAAAGTCTGTTTACTACCAATTATTATAGCACGTTTGTAATCTTGCATTGCTGCTGCTAATATTTCGGAAGCCGAAGCTGAGAATTCATTAACCAAAATAACCAAAGCACCATCCCAAACAACGTCAGAATCGGTATCATTTAATACCTCGGCTGATTTTCCACTGTATTTGGTCTGAACAATAGGACCTTCATCAATAAAAAAGCCTCCAATTTTTACAGCAGTTGATAATGAACCTCCTCCATTATAGCGTAAGTCAAGTACAATACCCGCTACATTTTCTTTTTTGAGTTTCTCCAATTCTTTTTTGACATCAGACGCAGCATCTCTACGTGAACGATCGGAAAAATCAGCATAGAAACCAGGCAAATTGATAAGTCCTACACGTTTGTTGTTTGCTTCAATAACGGCTGATTTTGCAAAGGTATCGCCAAGTTCTACCACATCGCGTATTAAAGGGATAATCACAATACTACCATCTACTTTTTTGATGGTAAGACGTACTTCTGTTCCTTTTTTCCCTTTTATATAGCTTATGGCTTTGTCAATACGCATACCTACTACATCAACAGGTTCTGCTTTTCCTTCAGCTACTTTAAGGATAATATCTCCTGCTTCAAATTTTTTGCTTTTCCAAGCAGGTCCACCAGGGATAAGCTCTACAATATTGATATAGTCTTTTTTCTTGCGTAATCGTGCGCCAATACCAATTATTTTTCCTGACATACTCGCATTGAACTGTTCTTTTTTACGTGGAGCAAAATACGATGTATGCGGATCAAATTCTTCTGCTATAGTATTGTTGTATATGGCAAAGTAATCATCTTTTTCTTGTTCATTAAGTCCAATAAAGAAATCTTCCATGCTGTTTTTTGTTCCTTTGCGCGCTTCTTTCTCAAGGGTATTAAAATCACGCTTTACAAAAGCAGCAGAATCTTTTGCTTTTTCAATATCTTCTTGTTCTTCGGTATAGATACGTGCCAAAGTCATGAGTTTTAATGACTTTTTCCAACGTTCTTGAAGTGCTAGTTTGTCTTTGGCATAAGGCAGTTTGTCATAATCGGTATTAATGATTTCTTTTTTAGTATAATCAAAAGGCTTGTCAAGCATACTGGTATAAATACTATCATAGTCTGCAATACGCACTTTTAATAATTGGTAACTCAAATCAAAAAAAGTTAAGTCATTTGCTTTTATTTCATCATCAAGTTCGCGTTTATATTTTGATAGTTTAGCAATATCTTCTTGGGTAAAAAAACGTTTTGAAGGATCTAATGCTTCAATATAATCTTGGTGCAGCTCTTTTGAAAAAAAATCGTTGATGGCACGTGGCTGATAATGCCCTTTTTCCAAAATCATATTGGTTACTTGAAGAATACTTTGATTTTTGAACGGGTCTTTCTGTTGCACAAAGCTCCATAAACCAAAAGCTGCGAGCGCTACGAGCACTAGGTATTTATAGTTTCTTTTCATAAAATTTATTATTTGTTGCATTACTATATTTTTATAGTGAAATAATTATGCCAAAAATGAAATGCTAATGTACATTTAATTCTCGAAACCAAAAAGAGTGAAATTTGTTTTATCAAACCCCACTCTTTTTGCTATGTTATTCATATTTATTAATATGTATCTTTATCTAAATAATTTGGTATGCCATCATTATCTAAATCTGCTGCATCATCTGGATTACCATCACCATTTGGGTCAGCTCCTTCATCTATAGTATTATGACGATCATTATCATCATCGGCATCATTATAATTTGGAAATGAAGTATCACCATCTGTATTGTCATCACGTACATCACCATTGCCATTTACATCTTCATAAATACTTAAAATCCCATCGTGATCGTGATCGACATCGGTAACCACCGCTTTCAATTCTACTTGAAAAATTAGTGGTGTGTACCCTGGAATAGTACTTGTATTTCTTTCAAAATACGCAACACCTGAAGGGGCAAAAAATGCAATAACACCAAAATTATTAAAGCTAACCGTACCATCTGGATTACCTGCATAAGTTCCTGCTTTGACTAATGGCATCGTATGGTGCCAAGCACGCACTAAACCTGGTAAAGAAAACCAAACTGGCGTCGGTGAGCTATCAAATTGCGTATCGCCTTTTGTTCCTGTAGCTACAATACCTTTATAGGTTACATAAACAGAATCTACAAAAGTTGGTCGTTGCCCAACACCTTCTCTAAAGTTCATATAATAGATTTTATAATCTTCTCGTGTACCATCATGGTCAGCATCTTCTGTTTCTGTAATATACTGTAGTCTTGAATCATTCCATAACGAAGTTTGCGTTCCACCAGTAGGAATAGAATCAAAACGATAAGTTGCAGGGTCAGTGTCATTCATAT
>JALSVQ010000186.1 GCA_027073495.1 Flavobacteriaceae bacterium
CTCTTTCCATTTTTTCTTTCAATGAGTTTCCATTGTGTTAATGCGTTTTTTCCATATTCATAACACACCATTTGCTTTGGGCGATTGTCCAAATCTACACGCAGCGGTAAGTCAATAGTACCTTTGTCTTTACGAACTTCGCCATCTAATAAAGCTACATAGCGTTTTTTGATTGTTCGACGTATAAATTGGGCTTGCAGTTCTTTGTGAGCTGCTTCATTTTTAGCAAGGAGTAATATCCCAGAAGTTGCCATATCCAAACGATGCACAAGCAATGGTCCTGTAGCATCAGGATAGCGTTTTTTCATGCGTGTAAGAACAGAATCTGTAATGGTCTTTCCAGGAACAGAGAGGAGTTCTGCTGGTTTATTTAGTACCGCAATAGCATCATCTTCATAGATTATCTCAATAGCTCGTTCGGGCTTTGGGTCTTGGAGTAATGGGTTTTCTGCTACATTGGTGTTTTGTAGCATATAGGTCAAAATGGGTTCACATTTACCACGGCATGCAGGATAATAGTGCTTGTGCTTACGTATGGTTGTATGTGTTGGTTCGCCCCACCAAAATTCTGCCATGGTTAGCGGTTCTAGTTTGTTCAAAAAAGCATACTGAAGCAGTTTTGGAGCAGCACATTCTCCTGCACCTGCAGGAATAGCACGTTCCCAAGCTGTAAAAATTTGTTCCAATGATTTTTTTTCTTGTTTAGCATCTAAAAATTGAAATTGTGCTTCTATTCTTTTGCCTAAGACATTAGATTGTGCTTTTAATTGTTTTTTTAATGCTTTTAATTGCTCCTTAAACACATTCATCGCTTGTTCTTTAGAGGCTATTTGCATGGTGTAATAAGCACTTAACTCACGGTAATAAAATGTATCATTTTGATTCTCTCTTGCCAATGCCTCTTGTAGCTTCTTTAATGCTTCAACATCCAAAAGATGTGCTTTTTTCTTTAATGTTTTACGCGCTTTTTTGCGTTTGTCCAGTTTTTCTTTTTCGATACCTAATAAAGCATCCGTACGCTTGTAGTGTGCGGTCACTTCATTTTGCAATGCTTGAAACTTGTCATTATTTTTGATTGCTTCAATTTCTTTAGCAAGTGCTAATAAGTTTTCTTTTTCTTTGAGATAAAAACCATTTGGGTCAAACAAATCTACTACTGGAGGAACAAAAAAGTGTGTTTTGTTTTCATGAAGTAAATTACCCGAAAAAGCAGCGAGATAACCGAGTTCACCTTGCTGATTTTTAACTATGAGCACACCAAACATTTTACCAGAGACAATACCATTTTTATTACTATTGATGCCAAAGTTATGTGCTAAATCAGTTGTGTTTTCGAGGTAATTTTGCAAGTCAGTAACAGCTTGTTTTGCCCAATCATCGGGTTTGTAATAAAATGGATATGGAAAGACTTTGGGAAGTGATTCCTTGCTAATAGCAGCGCTGTTTAAAGGGTGAAAGTAGGACACGTTTTTTATTTTTGCAAAGTAAATGAATCTTTACGCATAAACAAAAGTATATTTTTAGTATTTTAGCATTATTAAATAATCAAACATTATGGTCATATTTGGTTGGTATGCTTTTACCATTAAGAATTATACACGAGATGAATTATTTCAACTGGGTATTGCCCCAGAAAATATGGGTTTTCTAATCAAACAGAAAGTTGCACATGTTTTTTGGATTCCGCTTTTTCCTATTGGCAAACAATATGTGCTAAAAAGAGATGGTAAGAACTACGAAATGCCAGGAGTACTTATTTCAAAATTGAAATCAATAGAAACACCAAAAACACCTTGGTATTCGTTTCTGCTATCAATACTAGCTATAGTTGTTTTTATAGGTGTTTTTTTTAATGAAACATACGATTCGTATTTATATGATAAACAAGCACGAATTCGATTTGAACATAAAACAATAAAAACCGATAGCCTTATTCAACAATTGGATGAAAATCACTTTTTAAAAGTTAAAGGAATAACGCTTTATGGCTACGGAAACGTCTATCTTGATATTGTTGCAATCAAAGCAGATACCATTTATTGTTTGGAGGTGCCAACAAAAAATGATTATTTAGCAAAAGTTAAAGAAAATATTAAAGAGTTTTACATTCCAAGTGAAAAAGCTGACACGCTTAAAATAGCACTAAATGCTTTAAAAAATTCTTATCCTAAAAATTATGATGATAAGAATAACTATAAAAAAACAGCTTTTACTATTCACACAAATACTTCGAAATTCAAAGATAAAAAATATGTTTTTGAAGATGCTTTTGCTATTTATGATGTCGATATACTCGTTCCTAACAAAGAAATACACTATGATTACCGTCAAAAAACCTATAGTTTTAAAGTTATCGTTTTTGATGCAGACTTGACGCTAACAAAAATAGAAAATATAGGAAAATCTATGAATTGGATAAATAAACTACCTGAAAAACCTAGTTTTGACAACTATTCACAGCGTTATTATTTTTTGTTGAAAGCGCAGCCTGCTGTACGAAATACAAAATTGAATGTAAAACTAACGTTTGAAGATGTTAACAAAAAAGCACATGTTTTTAAAGTCTCAAAATCTGATTATCGTGATCCTAAAATTTTTAAAATAGTAAACTAATTCTTTTTTTGTACTTTTGATAAAAATAAGTTTTAATGAAAAAGAATATTGCAGTTATAATGGGTGGTTATTCGTCAGAATACAAAATCTCTATTAAAAGTGGCGAAATAGTAGTAGCTCATCTAGATACTTCTAAATATAGCGTTTATCCTATACATATTTTAGAAGATAAATGGGTTTATGTAGCCAAAGACAAACAAGAATATGCCATTGATAAAGCTGATTTTTCTATTCCTG
>JALSVQ010000187.1 GCA_027073495.1 Flavobacteriaceae bacterium
CGCAGATAATGCCTCTACAGATGATTCTATTGCTTTTGCAAAGGAACATTTTCCTACAGTAAAAATTATAAAAAACACAGAAAATGGCGGTTATGCCAAAGGTTATAATGACGCTTTAGCTCAAATAAAAGAGCCATTGCTATGCCTTATTAATTCTGATGTAGCTGTAACAGCCAATTGGTTAGATGCTATTTTATTACAATTTGATAATGAACCAAATACAGCTGTTATTCAGCCTAAAATTTTAGCCTATCGTAAGCAAACACATTTTGAATACGCAGGTGCTGCGGGTGGTTTTTTAGATAAGTATGCTTATCCGTTTTGTCGTGGGCGTATTTTTGATACTATAGCAGAAGATAAAGGACAATATAATACTCCAGAAAAAATATTTTGGGCATCAGGAGCTTGCTTATTTATTCGCAAAACCGTATTTGATGAAGTTCAAGGCTTTGATGAAAGTTATTTTGCACATCAAGAAGAAATTGATTTGTGCTGGCGCATCAATAATAAAGACTATGATGTGATGTACAATCCGCAATCTGTTATTTACCACTTGGGAGGAGCAACACTCAATAGCCAAAATCCACAAAAGACTTTTTTAAACTTTAGAAACAGCTTATTTAATATTGTTAAAAATGCACCCAAAAAGGGGCTTTTTGCGCTAGTGCTATCACGCTTAGTTTTAGATGGCGTAGCAGGAGCAAAGTTGTTTTTTTCGTTTAAACCCTTACATACTTGGGCAATAGTTCGTGCGCATTTTAGTTTTTATGCTCATTTAATGGAAATGCTATCCAAAAGAACTTCGCTGAATAATACAAAACCGTATTATTATATTGAAAGTGTCGTTTGGCAGTATTACGGCAAAGGGAAAAAGTATTTTGATGAATTATCTTGATTCTTTTTTAAACTATAATCTTATACTTAAATGAAAAATGTATAATGAAAAATGAAAAATAATTATGATTTAAGGAATATCATTTCGACAAAGCGAGGGAACGAGCACCGAGAAACCTTTTTCTTTTAAGTTCCAATCAAGAGATTTCTCACTACGTATCAGAATGACAGGTTTTTTAATATAACTAAATTAAAACTTTTGCAGATACTGAACTAATAGAGTATTTTCTTCGCCTCTTATCTCTATTAAAACTTGGTTTTTATCAAAATTAAAATAAAGCATTCCAAAATTCTTTTGAGCTACAACTTTAGAAACACGAAACGGGTTTTCTTCGCCATGAAAAGCAGTATAAGCATGGGTGAGTCCGCTAGAGGTGATATCGAGCAAAGGCTTGTTATTGCTTAATGTATCTTTGGAAATTTCGGCAATATGTCTGTCTCCAGAGAGTATCATTACATTTTTAGCTTGTGACTGTACAATTATATTTTTAAGACGTTCCACTTCATTAGGCATGTTACCCCAAGATTCAAAACCGTGTTTGTTCGATAAAAATTGAATACTACTTACTATTACATTAAAGGAAGCTTTGGAAGTGTTTAACTCGCTTTCGAGCCACTGCCATTGTGCTGTTCCTAGCATGGTTCCTGTACTAGTTGGTAGGTATCGTTTTTTGCCTGTTGGATCTTTTTTTAATGCTGTTCTGAAATAACGTGTATCTAAAACCAGTATTTTAACTGTTTGATTGCCTTTTTCTAGTGTTGTACTATAATAAACGCCTTCGTGTTGTCTTCTTATGTCATCTGCGGGTACATCTAAAAAATCAAGAAATATTTTTTGAGCAGCTATTTTTAGAGGATTTTCTATTCCGCCATCATTGACGCCATAATCGTGATCATCCCAAGTTGCAATAATTTTGGTTTTATTTCTAAAATCAGTATAAGTGCTATCGTGTTTTAGTTTTTCAAAATTAGCATTTAATATTTTAGGATTGTCTGTATCGGAATAGATAATGTCACCACCCCAAATCCATGCTTTTGGATGTTGTTCTAAGATAGCACTGTACAATGTGTTTTTCTTTCGTTGGTTATTACATGAACCAAAAGCAAGTGTCAATTGCTTGTTGAAATGTTGCTTATTGTTTTGAATAGGTGTTTGCTTGAGTTTTGTATTACAAGCAATAAATGCTAATAAAAGTACTAGTGCAAATGGTTTCATTATATTATTTTTTAAATAGCCACTTAAAGCCTATACGTTTCATCATTTTAATTTCGAATTTGAGAAAAAAATCAAATTTACCGACAAGATAACCAAATAGGAATAGATACAGTTGATGCGCAGGAAAAATAATAAGTAAAAAAAGGAAGCCCCAAGGAATAAAGTGCAAATCATTGAAACCAAAGTGTTCAAATACTAGAAAGCGCGTATGTTTAGCAGCAAATCCTGCAAAAGTAAATACCAATAGAATAAGAAAGAGGTCCCAATTAGTATTAATTTTCCAACGTTTTTTTAAGCGTTTTAGCATGTTTTTTAAATATGGTCAAAATTACAAAATATTACACAAAAAAAAGCCAAGCGAGCTTGACTTTTTAAATATTTTATTTTCTAGGGTTATTATTTAAACATTCCACCTAAAAATTTCATGCCGATGCTAGCTACATCATCAACAATACTACCATCGCCATCACTATCTAAAAACTTTTCGATAATAGATTGCTCTTTTTGATCGTGTTGTCCCATAAGACCACCAAGTAATCCAGAGATATCAGAAGGACTGCTAACATTGTTTTGACGGGTTTGTTTTCCAAGGTATCCCATTAGGAAAGGAGCTGCCATTTTAAGCATTTTTGCAGCAGAACCTAAATCAAGTCCTGTAGATTGCCCAATAGCTTGTGCTACATTTTCTTTTTTTGCTCCAAACACATGACTTAAAATACCGTCACCATCTTGCATTACTTCTTCTTCTTTATTTGGGTTGCCAAATACGTCGCCTATTTGATCCAAAATACTTCCATCGTGTTTTGATGATAGTGCTTTTAATAATCCTGTTGCACCATTTTCGTTAGAAGCATTTCTATTTATAGCTCCAAGTATAAGCGGTAAAGCAGATGTTAAAGCATTTGCTGTTTTTGATTGGTCTTGACCTAATTGGCTGCTCATTCCTGAAACCAATTGTCTTCCCATATCACTGTTTAATAAGTCTAAAATTCCTGACATGTTCAATTATTATTTAAATGATTAATTCTGTTAGCTAAAGTACAAATAATATGCCAAATATTAAAATTTATTTTTGCGGTGTAAATCAGTTGATTTTTTTATATTGCATTAAAATTATCAAACAATATATAGCGTATTAAAAAGTAAAGTTTAAAGGAATAGTTTATAGTAAATTATGTTTTTGATGAATAAACTATAAATTTCAGCTTACTATTACGTAATAATGTTAATTATATTTTGATACGAATAGTTATAAAGTAATAATATCATTTATATTATGAATCTAAAGAAGTTTAAAATGAATCGTAAATTCAGTTTAGTTATCATTTTTTTAGTAGTTGTAATTCGTTTATCCGCACAAGGGACAACGCCAGAAGGAATCAGAAATTATTTTTGGCATAATGAAGATAATCATAACGAATTAACAAAAGCTCCAGAGAAATGGATCAATGAATCTGCTGTGATTTTGCATAAAAATTTAATTTATGGCTATGAAAAATCAGGTCAAAAGGTTACTTATAAAAAATCGATCAGAAAGCGTATTATATTGTTAGATAAAAATGCTGTAAATGAGTTTTCTGAATTTAGTTTTAAGAAAAGCTTTTATTCTGATAAGGGCAGTTCTTCTCATAAAAGCGCTAAAGTATACTTTGGTGCAAAGGTGATAAAACCAAACGGAAAAGAAATTGAAATTGATATCGATAAGGAAGCTGTAGCGCGAGATGATAACTATAAATTAGCTATTTCTAATCTGGAAGTTGGTGATATAATAGACTATTATTATTATAGCATTGAACCATTTGTTTCTCCATATGAATATATATTTGACCCAATTGAAAGAACATTAGCAGAAGAATATCCAATAGTATCGCTAAAAATCAATATAAATATTGAGAAAGGTTTTTTTATGAACTTTAAATCAATAAATGGAGCACCAGCATTAGAAGAAATTCATACAACAAAATCAAAGACAAGATCGTATGTATTGAAAGCAGATGATATAGTAAAAAATAATACTAAAGTATGGTATTTTGAATTACTTGAAATGCCTGCTATAAAGATGCAAGTTTATTTTGCTAGAAGAGGATCTTTTAAAAATAGAACGACAGCATTTTTACCAGAAGATGAAAATGTAATCAAATCGAGTGTTTCTAAAGAAGAAATTTTAGCACTATACGATAAAAGACTTAAAGCAACAGGTTACATAGTAGGTGTAACTAATTTTATAAAGGATAAAACTTTTAAATCTTATGAAGATTTAGTTATTGCTATTTATTACTATATGCGTCATTACTACTTAAACCGCTATTCAGAAGCTATTGATGCTTATAATTCAAAAATAACCAATCAACCTGGAGAGTATTATAAAACTATAGTCTATCTTAATAATGAAAAAGAATTTATCAATATTTTTACAAATTTACTCAAAAGATTAGAAATTCCCTTTGAGGTTGTAGTTGCTACTAAACGATATAATGGCAAAATTGAAGATTTGTTAATTGAAGAAAATGCAGCTATTTTGATAAAGATAAATACAGCAAAACCTTTGTATGTCACTGCTTTTAAATCGCATACGCCTATTAGTTATGTAAACCCTTATTTAGAAGGTACAGCAACCTATCTGTTGAATAGCAAAGAAAAATCAAATACCTTAAGTATTATAAAAGAAGGAACATTGCCCGTATCTAAATTTACAGACAATATACAAACAGCAATGATTAATTTGAAAATTAAACCAAATTTAGATGGTTTTAATGTTGAAATAATAGCATTAGCTAAAGGGCATCTAAAAATTACTGAACAAGAAAACAGATTGATATTATCAGACTATATTAATAAAGAACATGAAAAATATGGCACCAAATCTTTTGCAGCGCATATCTATGGTAAGAAAAAATTAAGAGATCGTATTGCAAATGAAATGAATGCTTTGGCATTAAAAAAGAAAAAAGAGCAAAAAGAATATTTTGAAAAAGCAATCAAATCTGAATTAGGATTATCTACTTTAAATAATTATTCGTACAAAATTGAAAAAAATGGAAGGTTTTCTCTTAATTCTTATTTTGTTTATTCTGAAAAATTTGATTTTGATGATAAATTCATTCAAAAAGCAGGTTCTAACTATATTGTTGAAATAGGAAAATTTATAGGACAACAAATTGAAATAAACGAAAAAGAACGAAAAAGAGATGTAAACATCTATATGGAATCACCTAGAATGTATAATCATAAAATAACTTTAGAAATACCTGAAGGATATACTATTGTAGGATTAGATAAGTTGCAAAAGAAAATAAATAATGATTCAGGTGCTTTTATAAGCAAAGCTAAAATAGAAAGAAATTCATTGATTATACAAGTAACAAAACAGTACAAACACAATTTTTACACACTAGATAAATGGGAAGAAATTTTAACTTTTTGGGCGAAGCTAATCAATTTCAAAATGAAAAAATATTGCTAAAGAAAAATTAATTTTAGTTATCTTTGAAAAAAAATTAACAATATAAATAATGGCTAAAACAATAGTAATAACAGGAGCAGGAACAGGTCTAGGAGCTAAATTGGCTCAAAATTTTACAGCTAAAGGCTGGCAAGTTATTGCTACAGTTTTTAATGAAGCAGAAAAACAAAAAGCAGAAACGAATCCAAATATCAAAGCATATCCTGTTAATTTAGCATATTATGAAGAGATAGACGCTTTTTGCACTACTATTATGGCGCAGTATCCTCAAATTGATGCTTTGATTAATAACGCAGGAATGGGATTGCGTAGTCCTATAGAATTGGCTTCAAAAGAGCGTATAGATCTTATCGTTAATGTTAACTATCTTGCAATAGTTCATTTAATGCGTCTCTTTATACCGCATTTTAGAAAGTATAATAACGGTACATTTGTTAATATTTCTTCTATTGCAGGTTTGGTCAATCTGCCTATGGGAAGTTACTATCATTCTACTAAACAAGCTATAGAATCTTTTACTGCATGCTCACAGTATGAATTAGGAAAATTTGGTATTAAAACGCGAACCGTTCAATTTGGCGCATTACCAACCAACTTTAGTAAAAATGCAAGTATTGATGATTTTCCAGATGAATATCAAAAAATGATAGACAAAATTAATGCAAAACTCACCAAAAACAGAACCAAAAAAGACAATACACAAATGGTTGTTGATGGTATATACAAAGCAGTTGTAGATCCTCAAGTCACTTTCAAACAATACAGTATTGGTTTTGACCCTAAGTTTATGAAGATAATTCATCGTCTTTTAGGACATAAATTATTCCGTAAAATGGTTCTATGGAATTTGAAATGGTAGTGCGTTTTGAACCTTCTCTCTAACAGTAAGTGGTCTAAAGTCTGTATTATATCAAACCTCGAGCCTTTACTTCTAAGTATTTATTAATAGTACTAATACTTAAATCTTCTGGTGTTGTAAGGATGACATGAACACCGTATTTACGTAGTTCTTGAACAATTAATTCCTTTTCATTGATGAATTTTTGCGCGATTACTTTATTGTAAATCCCCTTAACATTTTCAGCATCAGTCTTTGAAAAATTTTCAAGTTGTTCATTTTTAAAAAATATGACAACCAATAAATGGTTTTTTGCAATAGCCTTGATATAGCGTAACTGTCTATCCATACCATCTAAAGTTTCAAAATTAGTATAGAGAAATAATAGGCTTCGCTGTGAAATGTTTCTTTTTATTTCAGCATAGAGCTGTCCAAAATCACTTTCCTTAAAATCAGTTTTAACATTATATAATGTTTGCAAAATCATATTCATCTGAATACCACGTTTTGATGCTGCAACGCGATTTTCTATTTTCTTACTAAAGAAAAATAATCCAGCTCTATCTTGTTTTTTTATGACAACATTACTAATTACTAATGCTGTGTTGATGGCATAATCAAGCAGACTCAAACCATTAAAAGGCATCTGCATCACGCGTCCTTTGTCTATTATAGAATAGATAGGTTGTGATTTTTCATCTTGAAATTGATTTAGCATTAACTGATTGCGTTTTGCAGTAGCTTTCCAGTTGATAGTACGTACATCATCGCCTAAAACATACTCTTTAATTTGTTCAAACTCCATCGTATGCCCAATACGACGTACTTTTTTTATTCCCATTTCATTGAGACGATAAGTTGCAGCTATCAGATCAAATTTCTTTAACTGTATATAAGAAGGGTAGCAGGGGACTAGCTTTTTTTCTTCCAAATAAAAGCGTCTAGATATTAATTTTATAGGAGATTGTGCATAAACAATCAAACGACCAAACCAAAACTCACCACGTTCAGTAGGTCTTAACTGATAACTAAATTGATCGGTACTTGATGCTTTAATAGCACGATTAATATTAAAATCTCTTTTCTGAAACTGGATTGGTATTTCATCTAGTACACTAGCTTTTATAGGAAATGTATAATGATTATTAAGTTTTATGATAATAGTATTCTCATCACCATTGGATAATTTTTCAGGACAAGTACGTGTGCCACTCACTCCTTTTTTAGCAAAAAAGAGCAACATTATATCTAGCAATGTGAATAGCACCAATATAAGTAATACCATTTTGCTCACTTCAAAGAGCTGTGGTACTAAAAATGAAGTTATAAATAGTATTACAATGCCACCAAAAGCATAGAAAAATGTTCTTTCGAGATATAATGATTGTACAAATTTTTTCAAAATAGTTGCTTTAACGAGGTATCTCTATACTATCTAATAATTGTTTGATCACTTGCTTGGCATTGATACCTTCCATTTCGCGCTCTGGAGTTACGATAACGCGGTGTTGCAATACTGGTATTGTAGCACGTTTGATATCATCTGGAGTCACAAAATCACGCCCTTCCATAGCGGCAAATGCTTTTGATGCAGCTAAAATGGCAAGTGATGCTCTTGGAGAAGCACCAAGATACAAAAATGAATTATCACGTGTAGCAGTAACAACCTGAGCAATGTATCTCATTAGATTTGGTTCAATACGTATTTGTTCGGTTTGTTTTTGAAGTGCAGCAACTTTTTCTGCAGTGAGAATTTTAGCAATGCTATTAATTGCTTTTTCACCTTTACGATTATGATGAGTTTCCAAAATACTGACTTCTTCATCAAGACTTGGATAGCTAACTTCTATTTTGAAGAGAAAACGGTCTAACTGCGCTTCGGGAAGACGATATGTTCCTTCTTGTTCTACAGGGTTTTGGGTAGCAAACACCAGAAAAGGTGGTTGCATAGGATAGGTTTTTCCATCAATGGTAATTTGCCGTTCTTCCATTACTTCAAAAAGTGCAGCTTGTGTTTTTGCGGGTGCTCGATTTATCTCATCTATTAAAACAATATTAGAAAAAATAGGTCCTTTTTTGAAATCAAAACTACCAGCTTTCATATTGTATATAGATGTTCCTAAAACATCAGAGGGCATTAAATCTGGTGTAAATTGTATTCTTGAAAAATCAACATCTAGTGTTTTTGCCATTAATTTTGCAGTAACTGTTTTGGCAACACCGGGAACACCTTCTATAAGCGAATGCCCATTGGCAAGTATAGAAGCTATTAGCATATCTACAAAGGCTTCTTGCCCAATGATAACTTTGGCTATTTCTGTGCGTATTTGTGCTACGGCTGTTTTTAAAGCAGTTAAATCTATTCTGTTTTCAAAATGAATGTTGGCACTTTCATTTTCTAAAGAGGTTTTTGCTGTTGGGTTTTCTTGTTCTTCCATTATTGTTTAATTTTTTTATAAAATTGTTCAATTTTTTTATTTAATGCTATTAATTCTTCTTTATCATATTTATTTAAAGTATAAATATATGCAAAAAGATTTGCGACTTCTTGTTTTGCTACTCCACTTTTTAAATGTAGTTTTTTGATAAATTGTTTGTCAATTTTTGAGGTATCTAAATAATACCTTTTTCGTATAAAGGCTAAAAAGTAATGAATTCTTTTTTCAATAATATCACCAACTTCACCTTCTTTATAATACATCTCACCTATTGTTTTGGCAAATGCAATAGTGGTGTTCTTCTTAGGCTTTATGATTGGTATGATACGTTGTCTTCGTTTTGCGTTGAAGATAATAAAGATGAAAACACCCAAAAAACTCAGACGCCATGCCCAAGCAAGCTCTGGATTTTTAAAAATAAAGGCTAAATCATCA
This sequence comes from Flavobacteriaceae bacterium, assembly GCA_027073495.1. Classification (GTDB taxonomy): domain Bacteria; phylum Bacteroidota; class Bacteroidia; order Flavobacteriales; family Flavobacteriaceae; genus JALSVQ01. Next base: position 9,285 of record JALSVQ010000187.1, read on the forward strand.
TTAATCACGCTTTTTCTAGCTTTTATTTTGCTATCCCAAAGGATGTCTGTTCCTTCCTCAATATATGAGAGTACAGTTGCTACATAATCCGCATGATTTACTTTCAGTAGATGATAATTTGTAAAAGCATAAGGCTGCGTATTTACAAAGAAATAACCTTCGCCATATTTTATTTTTACAAAATTGATTTTTGTATCGCCATCAATTGCATTATAGCCTAAAATAGTAGTATTAATACTATCCAGTTTAGAAAAATAGGTTTGATTAACCTCTTTTTCATAAAAATATTTCTTAGGATTGAGTGTTGTATTGGCAAAGTAAAGTGCTATTTCATTAGTATCATCTTGGTTTGCTTGTGCATGAAATTTTATTTTAACATCAAATTTTAAAGCATCTAATAATTTTTTAGGAAATACACGACTATTGAAGAATACATTGTTCCCAAAACTAACATAATCTAGCAGTTCATCTATCGATTTACTGTCCAATTGGTCAAGCCTATTGTTTACAAAGAAATAGTTAGATTTAATATTATAATCATAGTGTTTATTTAGTTTTTCATAAGGTGTCTTATTGATAATACGAATAGTATTTTTAGGTACTATTCCTTTTAATTCGTTAAATAGTACATAAGTACCCCAAGGAGATTTGTGCTTGCTATTGAATGACGGTGTCCAATCTACTTTTCGAGGCGCTCTTTTAGAAGTAACTCCAGCCAATATCAAAACGATAATGAGCAG
>JALSVQ010000188.1 GCA_027073495.1 Flavobacteriaceae bacterium
ATCATAAACATAATCGTATGCATATTTAGCTATTTCTAATTTTGTTTTATCAAAATCGAATAAATTAAGAATAGCAACTATATTTTCAGTAGTCATGCAATTGGAATCGATTATTTGCTTTGCTACTCTTGCTTTTGCATTTTCAAAATTCTGATTTTCAATTGTCGTTAGCATTGTTCTAAATCTATCCACACTTAATGGTGGTTGACAACCAACTTCACCGTTATATCCTGGAACATAAACTACATCAGGAACTTGGTTTGTTGTATTACTTGCTTGGGTATTCACATTATTATTAATATTTATATTAATAATACCGTTGTTACCATTATTTCCTTGATTATTTAATATACTTCCAAAAGAAAAAGTATTTGGTAAATTTATATTATTTTGAATAGGTTGTAAATCTCCAATAGCAAGATATCCATTCTGTATTATATAAGTAATTTCAGATAATGGTGGAACGTATATATCCTTTTCAATTTTTGAATTATTTAAAGCAACAACAAGGTGATAATAATTTTTATCTAAACCCGTAATTGCAACTTGAGGCAAAGGTGTTTTATTAATTAAATTACCATCTAAACTAACAATAAATGATTGTCTATTTACAGATGAAATAACTAAATTTCGCAATAATTGTTGTGCATTTAATTGTAACGTAATAAAAACGATTAAAAGTAAAGTATATTTTTTCATGATATAAAATTTATAAGTTTAAAGATTATTTTTCAAAAATAATGCCATTAATAAAATTATCTATTTAACATCTCATAATTAAAAAAAGAGCTATTCTAAAATTAGAATAACTCTTTAAAAACTATTTGAGTTTAATTTAATATTGTAAATATACCCAACCTCTATATTGGATATCTTGTTCATCATTTAATTTAATACCGTAAAAATAGGTTCCTGCAGGTAATAAATCGCCTTCATTATTTAATTTCCCATTCCAGTTATCGGTAGTAACATTACCTTTATATACTTCATTTCCAAAACGATTATATACATATACTTCAAATTTAGGATAACGAGATTTAATACCTTCAATATTAAAAGTTTGATTTTCAGGAACACTACTATTAGGTGAAAATCCTTCCGGAATAATTAAAATACAATTATCCACGGTTAGAGGTACTTCTACTATTGCAAAGCAACCATCGGCATTTTCTACTCTTGCCCAAACGTTTCCTGTTGCTCTTAAAAACGGACTTGTCTCCATTGCATTTACGTCCATTTCGGCATCTTGTTGTGAAGCGTAATAAGAAACACTTACTCCTGTTTGGCTACCAATTATTTCATTTTCAATAGATAAAATATCAAAATTAGCAGTTCCATCACCATTATCACAAGAATTTAACATGGTTGTTGGAGTACTTGCTGTTGGTGTAATATTAATATGAATAGTTTGTTGATAACTACTTGGGCAATTTCCACCAAAAGAATAGGTTATTTCATAATCTTGTCCTTCGGTTGTAGTAGATAAATCTAACTCTCCTGTTGAAGCATTTATGGTAGCTCCACCGTTAACGGAAAATTCACCATTAGCTTCTTCCACACTTATTGGCATTGGATTTCCATCATTAGTACAAGTTTCGGTAGGATAAACAAATGTTGCATCTTTTCGTAATTCAATAGTAATAACCATTGAATCGGAACTTGGACAATTTCCATTGGTTGTATAAGTAACGGTAAATTGACCTGTACCATCATCACCTAAACCGGAATTTGCTAAATCAATTTCACCGGTTGTTGCATCAACAAGTATTCCTCCGTTATCAATAGTAAACGTTCCTCCAGGAGTAACTACTGAATCTGCTACAGGATTAGCATCATCATTACAATAAGAGGTTGCAGGATAATTGAAACTAGCATCATCAACAGCTTCAATAAAAATTTGTTGTGTTGCTTGCGTAGCACAGAAATCTGTAAATTGATACGTAACAGTATAAGTTGTTCCGGCAGTAGTTGTACTTAAATCTAGTTCGCCTGTTGCATTATCAATACTAGCTCCTCCGTCAACAGAAAATTCGCCTCCTGCTTCAATAATACTTATTGGTGTAGGATTTGTACCATCAAAACAAACAGTACTTGGATAAGTAAAACTAGCATTATGAGCTTGATAAATGGTGATATTTACAGAAAATTGCGATGGACAATCACCTGTAAACTCATAGGTTACGGCAAACTGTCCTGTACCATCATCACCTAAACCGGAATTTGCTAAATCAATTTCACCTGTCGAAGCATTAATTATACCACCATTATTTATGGTAAATGTTCCTCCGGAAGTAGCTATAGAATCAGGAATTGGATTAGTATCGTCAGTACAATACTCGGTTGGATTGTAAGAGAAACTTGCATCAGCATAAGGTATTACAGTTAAAGTAAAACTTCGTATAGTATCACAAGTAGGATCTGCATTATCTACTATTTTAATAAAAATAGTTTCGTTTCCGGCAGATACATAAGGATTTAAAACGGTTATTTCGTTAGTTCCTGCATTGGCATCTGCAAGTGAATTATAATACGAGAATGTATAATCATTTGGATCTAATCCGTTTAATACATAATCGGTTTGGTCAATATCAAAATCGGCTGTTCCAGAACCAACAGGATCTTCACAACCTATTAAGTTTAATGGTGTTTGAATATTTGGGCTAAAAGCAGGTGTAACCACAGCTTGCTCTACTAAAATCTGTTGACCGTTACATTCACTATTAAGTGTTGCGGTTACAGTATAAGTAGTTTCAACTTGTGGATCAACGGTAATAGAAGGGTCGTTATTACTATTAAGCACATTACCTGTC
>JALSVQ010000189.1 GCA_027073495.1 Flavobacteriaceae bacterium
GGAGGAAGATTGAAATTTAAATCATCATAAAGAAGCTTGTCACCAAAAGCTTTTTTTACATTTTTAGCTTCTATAACATTATTTCCTAATCGCGGGCCATTTGGGATGTAAATTTCAAGTTTTTCATCCAACTGTTTTTGGTCTTGACTAAGGAGTTTGTCATAATTATTCAAACGTGCTTTAGATTTTGCATGACGCCCTTTTGGAGCCATACGTACCCATTCCAGCTCGCGTTCTAAATTTTTTCTGCGTTTTGAAGCTGTTTTTTCTTCTTGCGCCATACGTTTTGATTTTTGATCGAGCCAAGAAGAGTAATTTCCTTTCCAAGGGATGCCTTCGCCTCGGTCAAGCTCTAGAATCCAGCCTGCCACATTATCTAGGAAATAACGGTCGTGCGTTACAGCTATAACCGTACCTTTATATTGTTGGAGATGGTGCTCTAGCCAATGTACCGATTCTGCATCTAGATGGTTGGTGGGTTCGTCAAGAAGTAATACGTCGGGCTGTTGAAGTAATAAACGACAGAGCGCTACACGTCTGCGCTCACCACCAGACAGATTTTTTATCGGCGTATCTCCTTCAGGTGTTCGAAGAGCATCCATAGCGATAGCTAGTTTGGTGTCTATTTCCCAAGCATCAAGAGCATCAATTTTGTCTTGTAAGTTAGCTTGTTGATTCATTAATTCTTCCATCTTATCTGGGTTAGAATACACTTCTTCAAGACCAAAGAGATCATTTATTTTGTTGTATTCATCAAGTACAGCAACGGTTTCTGCTACACCTTCTTTTACTATGTCTAGTACTGTTTTGGTATCATCTAGTTTAGGTTCTTGAGATAAATAACCTACCGAATATCCAGAAGAAAATTCCACGTCCCCTTGGTAGTTTTCATCTAAACCACCTATTATTTTCATAAGTGTTGATTTACCAGATCCATTTAGACCTAGAATTCCAATTTTTGCACCGTAGAAAAAACTCAAATGAATATTTTTGAGCACTGGAGTATTTGCGCCAGGGTATGTTTTGCTTACCCTAGTCATTGAGAATATTATTTTTTTATCGTCTGCCATTTTTATCATTAATTTTGTAGCAAATATACGATTTTTATTTATAGTTATGTTTAATGTATGATGGAAGAAAGCTGAATGTTTAAAGTTTTGCTATTGTTTGGTTCTAAAAGGGTTAAATAAAAAAAAATATATTTACGCCAATTATTTTTAAACAAAACAAACTTACTTAAACAATCCAATAAATAAATACTTAAATTTAAGAAAAAATATCATTAAAAATCATTTCTCTAGCGGAGGTTGGGTATTTGTAATTGAAATAACAAATTATTTGAAGTGTGAAATTAATATCTTTTAACTTAAAAGATGAATCCATGGAATATTGGAATTCACAAATAACAAACAGAATACTTATCTTATTAATAGTAATTGTGTCATTTGCTGTTCAATTGGCTTCTGCTCAATCTGTAAACTCAGTGGTTTTAGCTGAACACACGAGGTAATGATGATATTTGATGTAGACAGCAATAAAGAAGATGACAGACGCCGAGCACCATCATTTTTCTAGATAGTGATATGAAATACTAAAACAAATATAAAACCCGCTGAGTAATCAGCGGGTTTTTTGTTTAGAACTTCATAAGTTCATTACTTTAATGAGTGATTGTTTTTAAAATTGTCCTTACTTCATATAATATACGCGCTGTTGCTCCCCAAACTATTGTTTTATTAAATTGAAATGCAGGTACTTGCTCTTGTTTTTCTCCTATTTGAACTTTGGCAGTTACTATATTATCTTGAAGAAGATTATCAATAGGGATGGAAATAATTGTATTGACTTCATAATCATCTTTAATGAAAACAGGTTCATAATCTATGAAAGCTAAATAGGGACTTACCATAAAATTACTTGGAGGAATATATATTGGAGTTAGCGCTTTTATAATAGCGTTAGAATCTAGTTTCACACCAATTTCTTCTTTTAACTCTCGTATTGCGGCAGCTTGGCAGCTACTATCTGTTGCTTCTATCTTTCCGCCAGGAAAACCAATCTGTCCAGAATGAACGCCTTTGTAGGTGTTTCTGAGAATTAATACAAAATGTATTTCTTGCTCCTTATTGGGAAAACACAAACAGATAACCGCTGCTTTTTTAGGGTTTTTTCCTGTGCTGTTTTTCAAAAAATCATCCAAACGATTGGGAGGAATCATTTTTAGTTGTGATTCGCTTTCTTGTAATGGTGATTTTACTATCTTTGGAATCAGATTAAGAAACGTTTTAAGTTGCATCTATGCATAAATATTTTGGTATAACAATAATAGCTCTTTTTTTTCAATTGGCTTGTACAAATGCAGTAGAAAAGGTTTCTCAAGACACTAGACCTACCAAAGTTATTCATAAGACTTCAAAATCACTAAAAAAAGAAGCACCAAAAGCGTCAAAAACAAAAAAAAATCTTTTCCCAATGACAACTGCTTCGGCACGCAAATTTCTGTTGGATTATGGCGAAAAAAATGCAGAAACTAAAGGGAAGATTGAAACTAAATTTGGAACAATCTATTTTAAACTTTATAAAAACACACCTTTACATCGTGCTAATTTTGTATTCTTGGTCAAAGCAGGTTATTTTGATAAAACAGTTTTTCAGCGCGTGGTTTATGATTTTATTATCCAAGGTGGAAGTGACGATAGTTGGAATATAGCAAAATTAAGAAACCATTATGGAAAATATTTATTAGCGCCAGAGTTTAAAAACAAACATCGTTTTGGAGCTATGGCAATGGCACGACAATGGGAAAATAATCCTGATAAATTGTCTGATCCTTTTGAGTTTTATATTGTAGTAGACCCTAATGGAACGCACCATTTAGACAAAGAACATACTGTATTTGGACAAGTAACTAAAGGCTTTGATGTGCTTCGAAAAATAGAAAAAGTAAAAATAGATTCACGCGAATGGCCTATAGATGATATTAATCTTAAAATAACGGTGTATTAATACAAAGAATCACTTGTCATTTTTCATTTTTCATTGTAACATTTATACAAGTTATTCGTCTTAATATTATATAACCAAAATTAATTATGCAAGAAACAATTTTAAAATTATCGCATTTAACTAAAGACTATGGTTTCTTACGTGCGGTTGATGATTTGACGTTTGACATTAAAAAAGGAAACGTTTACGGTATTTTAGGTCCTAATGGTAGTGGTAAATCAACAACGCTTGGGATGATACTCAATGTAGTGAATAAATCCGAGGGCTCATATCAATGGTTTGGTGGTTCATTAGAAACCCACGAAGCATTAAAGAAAGTAGGTGCTATTATTGAGCATCCTAATTTTTATCCTTACATGACTGCTTATGAGAATTTGAAATTAGTCTGTCGTATTAAAGATATACCGTTTAGTAAAATAAATGAAAAACTAGAAATAGTAGATTTATTAGCACGAAAAAATGATAAATTCAAAACGTTTTCATTAGGAATGAAGCAACGTTTAGCTATTGCTTCTGCTTTGATAAATGATCCTGAAATTTTAATTTTGGATGAACCAACTAATGGTTTAGATCCAAAAGGGATTCATCAAATACGCGCTATCATTCAGAAAATAGCCAAAACAGGAACAACTATTTTATTAGCGTCACATCTTCTTGATGAAGTAGAAAAAGTATGTTCTCATGTGGTTATTATCCGTAAAGGAAGCATGCTCTATTCTGGAAGTGTTGCTGCTATGCAAACCAATGATGGCTTTTTTATTGTTGAAGCAGCCGATAATGAAAAGCTAAAAGCTGTTTTACAAAATCATCCTGATATTCTTGAGGTTAATTCTAAAGACAGTAAGCTTAAAGCTATCCTAAAAAATGATTTGGATGCCGCAGCTTTAAATAGCTATTTATTCCAACAAGGAATTGCACTTTCTTACCTTTCTAAAGAAAAAGAAAGCTTAGAAAAACTCTTCTTAAACCTAACTGAAACCAAAAAATAATATGAAACGATTACTTCAAATAGAATTTCAAAAACTGTGGTTAAACCGCTCATCTCGTGTATTATTAATCATCTATTTTGTATTATTACTCTCAATAGCGCTATTGTCTATTGTGGAAATTGACTTGGGTTTTGTGACCATAAATCTTGGAGAACAAGAAATTTTTAATTTCCCAGACATTTGGCATTATGCCACTTATTTTGCAGCCTTTTTTAAATTTTTCTTACTTTTAGTTATCATATCCATGGTTTCAAATGAGTACAGCAATCGTACGTTAAAACAAAATTTGATAGATGGTTTGTCTAAAATGGAATTTATACTGTCTAAATTTTTAATGGCTTTGGTGCTTGCTGCCATTTCTACATTATTTATTGGGATACTAATATTAGTAATAGGCTATGTGCATTCTGATTTTACTGCAGGAACAATACCGTTTCGAGACATGTCATTTTTAGCGGCATATTTTGTAAAGTTACTGGGTTTCTTTTCCTTTGGATTGTTCTTAGGAATGCTTATTAAACGTTCTGCTTTTGCTATCGGTTTTATGCTGCTTTGGCAAATGGTAGAAGGCCTTTTTTATGGATTAATGCATTGGAAAATAGGAAAAGAATTAGCCGAAACTATTCATAATTTTATGCCATTAGCAGCGATGTCAAACTTGATTAAACAACCACTACAACGCCTAAAAGTAGTAAAATCATTAGGCGAAGCTACGCAAACAGATATGCACTATGATTACGCAGTGCATTTTTCAGAAATTTTAATTGTTTTAGTTTGGGCTGTAATTTTTATTGTTCTTTCTTATGAAATTCTCAAAAAAAGAGACTTATAATAGTGATATTTCTCTTTTTTAGTTAAAACTTAAAAAAATAATACATGTTTTGTGTTGTTCGTGGCTTTTTGTGTAAAAAAGCTGTATTTTTGTTTTCTTTAATAATTAATTAGTAGAAATAAGTCTTTCATGGATAGATTTTCATTTTTAAATGCTATAAATATTGATTTTATATCAGATTTATACGAACAATATCGCGTTAACCCAGATGCTATAGATGTCAATTGGCGTAGTTTCTTTCAAGGTTATGATTTTGCGCAAGAATCCTACGATGGCAATTCTTTTTCGGAAGGAAAAGCTGAAAGTACAGTAGTACCTGTAAAAATTCATAAAGAATTTCAAGTCATAGATTTGATTAATGCCTACCGTACACGCGGGCATTTGTTTACAAGAACAAATCCTGTGCGCGAGCGCCGTAGCTATAAGCCTTCTTTGGAGATACAAAACTTTGGGTTGGATAATACAGATTTAGATACTGTTTTTGATGCTGGAAAGACGCTAGGAATTGATAGTGCTTCGCTACGTGAAATCATAAAACATCTTGATGCAATATATTGTGAATCTATTGGTGTAGAATATATGTATATTCGTAATCCTGACGAGATTAAATGGTGGCAAAATAAATTGAATGAAAATGATAATCATCCAAAATATTCTGTAGAAAACAAAAAATACATTTTATCAAAACTAAACCACGCGGTTACTTTTGAGCAGTTTTTGCAAACTAAATATGTTGGTCAAAAACGTTTTTCAATAGAAGGAGGAGAAACCTTAATTCCGGCTATAAGTGTTGCATTATTTAAAGCAGCAAGAGAATTCAATGTTAAAGAAACAGTTATTGGGATGGCGCATCGTGGACGACTTAATGTGCTGACTAATATCTTTAGAAAGTCTGTTAGAGAGTTATTCAATGAATTTGAAGGTAAAGATTTTGCTGAAGAAGGAATTGCTGGAGATGTAAAATACCATTTAGGCTTGACATTAGATAAAACCTTTAATTCAGGAGAAAATATTTTAATGAATTTAGTGCCTAATCCATCGCATCTTGAAACTGTAGATGCCGTTGCAGAAGGACTTACACGCGCGCGTATTGATAAAGTATACAAAGGAGATAATAGTCAAATACTACCAATAGCCATTCATGGAGATGCTGCTATAGCAGGACAAGGCATAGTGTATGAAGTGATCCAGATGAGCAGGCTCAAAGGCTATGAAACAGGAGGGACGCTACATATTGTTGTCAATAACCAAATAGGGTTTACCACCAACTACCATGATGCACGTTCAAGCACATACTGTACTGATGTTGCTAAAGTAACACTTTCTCCGGTACTTCACGTTAATGCAGATGATGCAGAGGCTGTTGTTCATGCCGTAGAGATGGCGTTGGAGTTTCGTATGAAATTTAAACGTGATATCTTTATAGACTTATTAGGCTATAGAAAGTATGGACATAATGAAGGTGATGAACCGCGTTTTACACAGCCAAATTTGTATAAAGCAATTTCAAAACAACCGAATCCGTTTAAAATATATGCAGATAAATTAGTAGCAGAAGGAACTGTTGATGATGCCTATGTAAAAGGCATTGCAACTAGTTTTAAAGCAACATTAGAAGAAGCTTTTCAGGCTGCTAAAGAAGATAAGTATGCTAAGATTAATCCATTTATGGACAATGTATGGAAAGCGTACCAAAAAGCAAATCAAAAAGAGATGCTTAAGCCTATAAAAACCAATTACCCGAAAACGAAATTGGAAAAAATAGGAAAAATAATCTCGGAAGTGCCTGAGGGTGTGAAATTTATTCGTAAAGCAGAACGTATTTTAAAAACACGTGCCAAAGCACTATTTGAAGATAATAGAATTGATTGGGGCTTGGCAGAATCATTAGCTTACGGTTCCCTTCTTGAAGAAGGTTATGATATTCGTATTTCGGGAGAAGATGTAGAACGTGGTACTTTTAGTCATCGTCATGCTATTTTGCGTGATGAATTGACAGAAGATAGAATCAATTTATTAAATACCAATACCAATAACAAAGGTGAAATGGAAATTTACAATTCACTTTTATCAGAATATGGCGTTGTTGGTTTTGATTATGGTTATGCTATGGCAGCACCAAATACATTAACGATTTGGGAAGCGCAATTTGGAGATTTTGCCAATGGCGCACAAATTGTTTTTGACCAATACCTTTCTGCCGCAGAAGACAAATGGAAACAGCAGAATGGTTTAGTTCTACTTTTGCCTCACGGTTACGAAGGGCAAGGTTCTGAACACTCTTCGGGACGTATGGAACGTTTTTTACAACTTTGCGCAGAAGACAATATGATTGTTGCAGATTGTACTACACCGGCTAATATGTTCCATTTGTTGCGTAGACAAGTAAAAGTGAATTATAGAAAACCTCTAGTAGTGTTTACGCCAAAAAGTTTATTGAGACATCCACTGGCTGTTTCAACATTAGAAGATTTATCAAAAGGAAGTTTTGAAACGCTAATTGATGATACTATTGCTAAAAAAGAAGTCGAAAAATTAGTATTTTGTACAGGAAAATTCTATTATGATTTATTAGCAAAACGCGAAGAACTAAAAGATAATAAAACAGCATTGATACGTATCGAGCAGTTATTCCCATTGGATAAAGAAAAAATAGCAAGTATTATAGCGAGTTATCCTAAAGCAAATGATTTTGTTTGGGCACAAGAAGAACCTAAAAATATGGGAGCTGCAAGTTATATGATGATGCATTTTGATACAAAACCATTGCGTATTGTTTCTAGAGCATTTCATGCGTCACCAGCTGCTGGTTCTAGCGCTAGATTTAAACAAAGACATCAACGCGTGATAAACGCAGTGTTTGATATAAAATAAACCACTGAAGGTTAAAAAATTAATTAAAAAAAAAATTAAAATTATACTATTATGATTTTAGAAATGAAAGTTCCCTCTCCAGGAGAGTCCATTACAGAAGTAGAAATAGCAACATGGTTAGTTAGTGACGGTGATTATGTAGAAAAAGATCAGCCTATTGCTGAAGTAGATTCTGATAAAGCTACATTAGAACTTCCTGCAGAAGAAAGTGGAATTATTACATTGAAAGCGGAAGAAGGAGATGCTGTAGCCGTTGGAGAAGTGGTTGCACTTATAGATATGAGTGCTGCTAAACCTGAAGCAGCAACAACTGCTAAAGCAGCAAAACCTGTAGAAAAAGTAGCAGCTCCAGTACAACAAGAAAAAAGCTATGCAACAGGTACAGCTTCGCCAGCTGCCAAAAAAATATTAACTGAAAAAAATATTGAGCCAGCAACTGTAAAAGGAACTGGAAAAGCAGGTAGAATTACCAAAGACGATGCGCAAAAAGCAGTTCCTTCTATGGGAACTCCAACAGGAGTAGCACGTCATTCTGAGCGTAAAAAAATGTCTATGCTTCGTAGAAAAGTAGCACAACGTTTGGTAACAGTAAAAAATGAAACTGCTATGCTTACTACATTTAATGAAGTAGATATGCAGCCTATTTTTGAACTCAGAAAACAATACAAAGAAACATTTAAAGCAAAACACGGTGTAAGCCTTGGGTTTATGAGCTTCTTTACAAAAGCTGTGGTTCGTGCATTACAACTTTACCCAGATGTTAATGCTATGATAGATGGTGATTATAAAGTGTTTTACGATTTCTGTGATATTTCTATTGCAGTTTCAGGACCAAAAGGGTTAATGGTTCCTGTGATACGTAATGCAGAAACATTATCTTTTAGAGGTGTAGAACAAGAAGTAAAACGTTTGGCATTACGCGCACGCGATGGTCAAATTACTATAGATGAAATGACCGGTGGTACATTTACCATTACCAATGGAGGAGTGTTCGGTTCGATGCTATCTACACCAATTATCAATCCTCCACAAAGTGCTATTTTAGGAATGCATAATATAGTAGAACGTCCTGTGGTGATAGACAAAGCCATAGCAATACGCCCAATTATGTATGTTGCGTTATCGTATGATCATAGAATTATTGATGGTCGTGAGTCTGTAGGCTTTTTAGTAGCAGTAAAAGAAGCCTTGGAAAATCCAGTAGAATTACTGATGAATAATGATCCTAAGTTTGCTTTAGAATTATAATATTAAAACAAAGCAGTGTTTTCAACACTGCTTTTTTTATTTTATAGCAATATTACTATTTTGTCCTTTCGACAAAGTGAGGGACGAACACCGAGAAATCTCCTTGAAAATCTTTAATTATGAGGTTTTTGCGATGTATAAGATGTAAATAAAACGTAATTAGAATTGATTTTAAAACTACTACATAGTATTAAGCGTCTTGTATTAATAATAGTTCTTTTTGTTTTGAGCTATTTGCTAGCAGCTTATTTATTAGCCAAGGTTACGGTTAATAAACAAACCTATACTTTAGAACAACCTATAACTATTTTTATTCAGACCAATGGTGTACATTCTGACCTTGTGCTTCCTGCAAAAAACAAAATAAAAGATTGGACTAAAACTATAGAATATGAGCATACTATTACTGCTGATAGTACCTATCACTATCTCGCCTTTGGTTGGGGAGATAAAAGTTTTTATTTGGAAACACCTACTTGGGCAGAACTAAAGCCTATTACGGCATTCAAAGCAGTATTTGGCTTGGGGGCTACGGCTATGCATACTGTTTATATGAAGCAGATAGCAGTTGATGAAAGTCATATTAAACTTACGCTCAATCAAGAACAATATAAAGCTTTAGTTCATTATGTCGAAGCTAGTTTTGAAACTGATGATGGTAAATTGATGCCTATTCGTTCTTCGGTACATTATTCTAAAACCGATGCTTTTTATGAAGCTAATTATAACTACAGTCTTTTTAAAACGTGTAATACTTGGACAAATAGTGGCTTAAAATCTTGTGGTCAAAAAGCGTGTCTTTGGACGCCACATCAACAAGGTATTTTTGATAAATATAAAGTAGATT
>JALSVQ010000190.1 GCA_027073495.1 Flavobacteriaceae bacterium
TGGCGTATAAAATTCACCTGCTTTTTTTCCTGCTCCACTAGCAAATTGTCCAATTAAATATTCGTAGGCATCACCTAAAACATCTAACTCTGTATTTTCTAATTTGAAGTCAATTTTATCTAAATGCAAAAGCACTTTGACAATAATTTCATTTCTTGCTTCTGGTGATTTTCCTAATTTGGTAGAGTTTAAATCCATATCTTCAAACAGATTGTCAAAATCCTCTTCACTTTCCGTTCCCATTGTACTGAGTTGGATATTAGTCAGAATTTTTTGTAAATCTTCTAATATGAAATTTGAAACACCTTCTACGTCAGAATTTCCTCTTTTAGCAATTTGGCTAAATAATTCGCTTGGTTTTAGGAAGTACCCCAACTTTTCAACGGCTTCTTCTTTTATGGCTTCTATATATTCTTGTCCGTTTTCGGTGGTTTTATTAATGTTGATAAAAAGTATTCCGTCTGGTTTTAGAATTGTATTAGCATACATATTCATTTTTTCAGAAAGATATTTGTAAAAAATAAAACCTAAGATGTAATCTCGAAACTCGTCCGCATTCATTTTTCCCCTTAGCGTATTTGCTATATTCCACAGTTGTTGTTCGAGTTGTTTTTTTTGGTCTTCACTCATTTATTCTTTTCTTTTGATTAATGTCCCAAAGATAGTTTTTTCTTGCGATTTCTGCTTGAGCGTTGGCAAGAAATTGCTCTTTTGGTTTTTTAAGCGTTGGCATTTAGCGTTGGGAAAAACCAAATGTGCAATTTGTGTGGTGGCTTTTTCTTTTCAGCAGGATTTTTTCGTTCTGCGCTTGTTGGTAACGGTTTGTATAAGAATAGTAGCGGATTTAAAGGCACTTATCTTTCAATTTATCACTAAACTTTGTTCAAAGATACAAACTTTAAATTAAGCACAAAACCCGCAATAACGTTTACATTTTGTTAGGCTTTCGTTGTTTTTATTCATCCTGTTTGTAGCGGTGGCAGAAGATATACTCTTTTGCAATTTTTGGCTTGTGTGATGGCTTGAGCGAATTGCAAATGTGTATGGCTTTAGCGTTGGCTATTCAGTTCTGTTCTAACATATTCTAATGGGATTTTTTCTTGTTCTAATCTCCAGTTGTTTTTCTTTAGTTTTTCATAGATACTTGTTTCTTGGTCAGTCAAATTTAGTAGCGATTTAACTTTAGATAAAGTTCCATTATCATTTTCAAAGTATTTTTCAAATGTTTTTTCATCCATTAAAAGACTTTTAGTTTGTTTGAAATATCCTCTCATTTGGGATAATATTTCAAACCCTTGAACATCTAAATCACCCCAATAAATAATTTCTGTAGTCTTTAACCATTCTGCATTCTTCAAATTTTCAACTTTAAAACCACTTCCGAATATTGCGATTGTTTTTTCTTCCATAGGGAAAGTAAGTGCAACTGTATGCAAATTGGTTTTATTTTCTACAATTATTACTTTTTCAATTGGTAAGTTTAGTTTGTTAAACTGTTGTATTGGTATTGAAATGTCCGATAATCCAGAAAAGTGTTTTTCACAAATATTAGTGTCAAGTATCTTGAATCTTATAAGCGGTTCACTATATTTAAGATTAAATCGTTTTTCAAATTTTGTTTCGCTATCATTTATTGATGATTCAATAATTATATTTAATAATTCCTGTAAAATTGAAGCATTATTTTCAATAAACTTAGTATGTACTGATAGTGGTAATTCCCTTAAATAGAGATTTGGCTTTGGATTATTTTTAAAGTAATTACAAACTTTTAAAATATCATTCCACTTATCAATATTTGCAATTATTTTATTAGGGTATTTTTCAACCCAAGTTTGTAGTTCAGAAAATCCTTTAAGGATTATTTGATACTGTTTTTTAAACAACAAAACCTCTTTTTCTACTTTAAGATATTTTTGGTAATCCTGCCCTGACTCGAATAGAATTTTATCAGGAAAACTTTGTGTGCCTAAAGTTTTGTTTTTTCTTTCTTTAAATCTGATAGAATAGCCAAAGCCTTTTATTTCTTTTGAAAAAGAAATGAGATTATTTAATTCTTTTTTGAATTCAGGAATTGACTTACTGGGGTTTTTATTGCCAATAATAAATAAAGGGAAAATATCTTCCTTCCTGATTATAGATTGAAGATAACTTTTGTACTTTCTTTCAGCTTTAAGTTTTATTTCGTTTGGATTTATCATTCAGTAATATATTTTGATTTTTCATCCTGAAATTGTTCAATAGGCATATCATATAGCCAAGAATTCTTGTCATTTCTCCTTTCGACATAGTGTACAAAAGAAATATCGTTTTCTACAATGTGAATATTATCGCTCGGTGTTACAACTAAAAGTTGTAAATGAAGTTGTTTACACAAATCAATTAAATATCTTGCTTTGTCTTCATCTTGTGCCTTAAAAGCTTCATCAATAGCTATGAATCTGAAAGAATTACTTTGTAAGCCTTCTTTTGTCAACCCAAATTGATAGGCAATTGCTGACCCAAGAATAGTATATGTTAACTGTGCTTTTTCTCCGCCAGATAGTTGTCCCATACCTGAATAAGTTTTAAATTTCCGTTCATCTTCTCGGTAAAATTCTTCTGCTTTGTACTCAAACCAAGAACGTACATCCATTATTTTATCTCTCCACTTTTCATCTTCTAACTTTCTAATAAAAGGCTCAATATTGTTTGAAAAATGTTCTTTTTGAGCATCAATAGATGTTCCGAATTTTTTAAAGTTGGGAATTGCATTTTCTAAAAGCACTTTAAATTCCTTTACATTGTCACTTACTTTATTTTGTGCATTTAATTGAATATATGTAGCTTTCGGTGGACTTTTAAAATCAATACCTTTTAACGATTGGTTTAAATCCTCAATGGTGTTTTTAATATCCTCAGACCATTGGTTAAAGAAATGACGATAATTTACTACTTTATTTTCTATTGTTTCTTGTAAATATTTATCAAATTTCAATTCGAACTTAGGCAACCCTTCTTCTAATAATTCTTTATATTTCTTTTGATACTCACTTATAAACTCTACTGTTGTTGGTAATTGACTTACATCAGAATACCAAGATTTATATTTATCTGTAATATCTTTAGTTGGTCTCTTGAAATTATTAATTTTTGGTAAAACATCCTTTTCAAACCTATGTTTTTGTGCAGATGAATCATTAATCATCTGTTGTAAGTTCTCTTGAAAAGATTTTTGTTTTATGATAAAATTGGAATAATTGATCTTCAAAAGAGTCTTGTTAGTTTCTTCAAATTCTGACAAATCTGGTGTGTTTTCAGATAATTGATTTAATAAATCAGAATGTTTCCTAAATAAATTAGTCACAATACCTAACTCATTATTTAGATTGAATGCCCTTTCTTTTTTAGCATCTTTTATATTTTCATTTTCTTTTATAGTACCTTGAATTTTTTCCAATTGTTCTTGAAGAGCCTTTACTTTGTCATTTGTTTTTTCAAGTTTCTCTTTTTCGTCTTCTTTTGATTGAATTTTAGTGGCATAAGTTTTCCAATCTATTTCTTCAAATTTGGTATAAACACTAAATAATTTAAAATAATCATCTTTTAATTCTCCAATTTTTGTAATCTCTTTTTCTATTATCCGAATCTCCTTTACAGATTCTGTTTTTTCATTTTGTAATTTCTTGATTTCCTTTTTCCACCAACTGATTTTCTCTTTATTATCCCAACCTAAAACATAATTATTTCTGTCTAAAATATGTTTTCTATCATCTTTTTCGTGTCTACCTTTTTGCTTTACCAATCCTTCTTTTGTTATTGCTTTTTCAGATGAGTTAAAAGTAGTTAAATCTTCTGCACAACTATAATTAAACTGTTTTTGTATTTGTTCTTCTATCCAATCAGTATATTTGTTATTGGATTTAAAACCAATTTTATTTATTAGCAAATCATTATTATTTGAATAATTTTGCATTGACTTTAAAGATGTAAACTCTTTGTATCGTTCGTAAATGATTCTCCCTTTTAAATTGGTGCTATTCACATATTTATTGACTTGATGATAATACTTTTCAGGAACAATAAGTCTCAATGCAAAGTTGTGTAAAACCTTTTCGATAGAAGATTCCCACTCCAAATCATCTATTTTAATAAGTTCACCAATAAAAGGAATTTCTTCTTTTGTAGCACCTACATTTTGAAGAATATCTTCACGTATTTGTGCAACTCTTCCTGATATATTATTATCATTTTTTTGTAATGATTTTACAATTTCAACCCCATTTTCAATGTCATCATTAATCTTATCACTTTTGTTTTCGGTAAGTCTTAATTCTTTAGATTTTGTTTCTGAATCTATTACACATTGGTCTCTTTTTGTTTTAACTGAGTTTCTTGTTTCTAAAAATATTCTTTCATTAGGGTTATTGGAAAGGTTTAATTTTTCTGATAATTTATTGTAGGCATCTAATTTTGTTTTTCTATTATCTCGGGACTTTGAAAGTCTTCTAATGTCAATTTTCAAGTCTTCTATTTGTCTTCCTACTTCATCCGTTTCTATTTGTACTAAAAGTTTTGTTTCAGTTCTTTTTAATTCTTTTTCTACAGTTTTTAATTTTTCAATTTCTTTAGTGATTTCATTAATTAAAACATCCAATCTATCATTTTCAAGTTTTGAAAGTTCTTTTCCTTTATTAGCAAACCAATAAACTGCTAATTCTTTACTGGTTTGCAATTTCTTAAAATTAACTTCTAATTCATTTAATTGATTGGCTATTGAATTGATAGGTTCAAGTTGCTTTATTTGTTCTTTAGCTTTGTCAATATTATTCTTTGCGTTCATTAATGTAACAAAACTTTCCTTTAATTGAGTGTATTCTGTTTCAGAATCTCGCTCTTCAAGCATATTGGATTTAATAAAATCATCCAAATCTCCTAATACTTTTATCCCAACAACTTGATTAAATAAACTCAAAGCCTTGGTAGAACGCATACCAAAAAGATTACACATTCTATCAGCATATTTATTTGGACTATCAAAATATTCAATTCGCTTTTTTTGAGTATTGATATTGTGAATTTTATCTAATCTTTTTTTCCAATTTCCCTTTGCATCAAAATTGCTAAAATCTGATTGAATATCTAATGCTTTATGTGCGATACCAAATGTTCTCTTCAACACACCATTAGAAAAACTTCTAACCTGAAATAGAGTAATTATTTTTTCATCTGTATTGGAAAAGGAAACTAATAAAACAGAATATTCCTTTTTATCTCTCAACATTTGAGTGGTAGAACTTAAGTCTCCCTCTTTTTGAATATCACCATAGTGTCCTAAAACATAACTTTCTTCACTTCTGTCACCTTTCTTTTGTACACCAGAAGATTGATTATAAAAACGATTTCTTTTTGAGGGTACTAAAAGTGTAAGTAAAGCGTCAATAAAAGTTGTTTTACCTGAACCGTTTGCACCAGTCAATAGTGAATTGTTTCCTTGGGGCTCGATTTTGAAAATTTGCTTATCAAATGTTCCCCAATTATATATTTCCATATATTGAAGTCTAAACCCTGCTGTATCTGAACTTGTACTAAATAGACTCAACATATACTTTTAGTTTTTCTTTAAATTCGTGTAAAATATCAAGTGTTACTTTTTCCTTTATTATTTTATGAATTTTGTATTTTTTTTCATTTAAACTTGTGCCTGATTCTTTCAGATAACCTAATTCTTCAACTTTTGCTATATATCTTTCTATGCCATCTAAGAATTTAACTTTATTATATTTTTCAGGTAAAAAGAAACTTATTTGTTCTTTTAATTCTGATTGAGTGACAAATTTTTCTGTAACTTGAATATCAATAGGGTTGCTTTCAAACTCTTCAATCAATTGTCTTAGAATAACTAAGACAATTGATGTTTCAAACCCAACTTGTCGTCTTGAAACTAACCCAATTGTATTATTATCGCTATCTATTTCAAATTGTTTTAAAAAAGCAAAACCATCATCTTCTTTTAAAATCAGTTGTAAACCGATTTTATTTAGATACTCATTTATTTCTAATTCGTAGGTTATGACATTATCCCAAACAACATCTTTTTTATCGACTGTCCCTTTCAAGAGTTTTACAATTGCTTTTGAGTATGGTTTTATATTTTCGTGTAGTTGATTCATCTAATGAGTATTACTTCAGGAATTTTAATAGATTTGTTTTTTGTTTTGTCAAAAACAATTTCTTGAAGTTTATCAGTATTAAAAGTATGTGTAAAATCTTTAACAACTCCAAAATAACCAAATAATTCAGGCAACCCTTTCTCAATTCCACCGCTTTGTTTTATTACTTCATAAAGTGTAGTTTGCGATTTTTTATTTAGAATATCTTTTATACGGTTTCGCAGTATTTTTTTATCAATAATATTTTGATTGAATATTTTAGACAACTGTGTTGACTGAGAAATTTCATTTTCAGCTAACTTTGGTTTACTCTCGTAAACAACATCTTCTTTAGGTTCAAATGTTAATATTTTTTCAAATGGAATATTGATTATTGCATCTGTTTCTACTTCTATGGATATTTTAGGTATCTTTTTAGTTTTGCTTATTTCCGTTAAGTGTGATTTAATTTCTTGAATTACCTTATTCGCTAATTCTTTATCAGAATGACTATTTTCTCTAATAATTCGGCTCATTTTTTCAGCCATTTTATCATTTGCCTGATAAACCTTTTTTCCTGAAACGTGAAGATAATTCTTCATTCCTTTTAAAAACGTATCATTTATATTTATTCCTTTTTCGTTTAAGGTGCGATATAATTCATTGGTTAAGTCACTCCATTCTTCTTGAAGACTTATATCCGTTAGAAATCGCCAAAAAGCGTAAAAACTTTTACCTTGGTGGCTTTCTTTTAAATCATCAATAGCGTCAAAGGTGAAATTCAAAATATCACTTTTGGTTAAATCAACATCAGTATGTTTTTGATAGATTTCTTTTGTGATACTTTTAAAATTTTCTTCAACCTCTGAAAAGTCAGATAATAGTTCTTTGGCAGAAAATGTTAATTGTTGAAACCTTGGTATAATCTCGTGTTCTTCAAAAACTTTCACATCTTCTCCAATTTTCAATTGTTGAATTTCTTGTTCGATTTGTAGTTTCTTATCTTCAAGAATTTCAATACGCTTTTCTTTATCTTCATTAGTAAATTCAACTAATTCTTTCAACTTGTTAAATATATCCTTGAATTTTGATTCTGCCCCTACAAATTCTTTTTTTTCAAGACTGTGTAGCCAGTTAATTGTTTTATTGGTGTGAGGTGATAATTCATAATAGACATCTCCATTTTCAACCCTGTAATTTGTGAGGAATCCTTTATTTGTCCAATCTCTAATCGTGTTCTTGGATTTAATCTCCATTGGATCAAAAATAGTCTTTTCAGTTTCTTCCTCTAAACTTATTTTGTGATGAGATGTAAAATCGACTAAACACTGTAGTAAATTTTCAAATGAGATATTTGTTCTTTCTTTTGTGAAAGTTAGTATGAAGAATTCAAAAATTAGAGCTTTATTTCTCAATCGTAAAAGTTCGACACTTGGTGAGTCGTCTAAAATTTTTGATATTTTTGATTTTTCTGTCATTTATTTGTGTGGTGGCAAAATTAGGCTCTTTTGTTTTTTAGTGTTGGCTTTTGTGTCGAAAAAAAACAAATGTGCCTAATGTGCGGTTGCGTTTTCTTGTAGGGTTTTTCTTCTTTGCACGATTTATTTTTTAATGAAGCCTAATGTGCGGTTGCGTTTTCTTGTAGGGTTTTTCTTCTTTGCACGATTTATTTTTTAATGAAGCCTAACGGTTTAAATATGGTGCGTTTGGCATTTTAACGCACTTACTTTTGGTCTTTCACTACAGTTTGTTCAAAGATACAAACTTTTTGGTTAAGCACAAAACCGCAATTACGTATATTTTTTGTTGGCAACAGTCTTTACTAATTTCCAACCACCATTTTTACGTTTAAATTTGTATTCCGTTTCTGTTTTCTTTTCAAGAGTGTTTTTGTTTTCATTCCAATAGTATTGTAATATTATTGTTGCAGTTTTTTCTTTAATTCTTATTAGACTTATGTGGAAATATTGGTGATTTAATTTGTCGGCTATAGTTTTTTTAATCTCTTTTGTGATTTTAAACTTATATTTACCTAAAAAATTAGGAATGTCAGATTGTACAACTGGAATTTCAAGATAAGTAGTTGGAATTCCAAAATCAAAATCACTCGCTAACATTTTTGACTTATTTATAATTAAAATGTTAACATCATTAAATTGTTTATTATACTTCTTGAATTCCTTATTTTGTTTAATCTCTTTCATTAGTGATTGTCCAATCAGATTTTTTTTACTAGACTTATATTTGTCTTCTTCGGTTTCCCTTGTTAAAGTATAGAATAGTTTTAGAGTTTCAGTGCTTTTTAATTTTTCAGGTATTATAAATAATGTATCTCCTTTTATTTTAATTTCTTGCTTTTTAAAATACTTTTTTTTTGAAGACTTTCCTTTTCTATATTTCGTTTTAGTTTTTATTGAGTTCAGATATGTTTTTCCGTTAAAACTTTTAATTTTTCCGAAATCATCTATTGAGCGTCCAGAATGAACAAATTCTGAATATTGATATGTGCTATCAGAATATATAAATAATGTAGTATAAACATAACCAAACCTTCCACCATTATAAGTTTCAGAAGTTAACTTCTCTAAATTGTATTTTTTATGAGTTGAACAACCGATAAGAAGAATTAAAAAAATAAAATATTTATTCATTTTTGTTCTATTTTTTTGAATTCAGATTTCATTTTTTTGATTGTTGCCAACGGTTTGTATAAGAATAGTAGCGGATTTTAAAGCACTGACTTTTCAATTTAGCACTAAACTTTGTTCAAAGATACAAACTTTAAATTAAGCACAAAAACCGCTATTATTTTTATACTTTGTTACCAACTTTTTTTTATTCAAACCAACCAAATGTTCCTTTACATAGCCATTTAACTTTAAATTTATTATTTAATAGTATTTCAGCACCTTTTATTGATCTATTACCTCCTGTTCCACAAGTGGTAACATACATTTTATCTTTGATTAGCATTTTAGATTGTAATTCTAATTTTTCTAAAGGTATATGTATTGCATTCGGAATATGTTTTTCATTAAATTCTTTTGTTGTTCTAATGTCAATTATTTGATAATTATTACCTTTTAATACTTCTGCTTTACTAATACAATTTTTCATATCTTTTTAGTTATTATTATTCATTCTAAATTTTATTATAAATGCAGATATAAGCGTTAAAATACCAACCAATATAATTGAATAATTAATACTATAAGCATCTGCGATAATTCCTGTTACTATTGCTCCAATTGCATAGCCTAAATCTCTCCATAATCTAAAAATACCAATACTTTTTGCTCTGTCTTTTGGGTTTGTATTTTCAGCAATTGATGCCAAAAAAGTAGGATAAACCATTGCTGTTCCCCAACCAAGAATTGCTGATAAAAAAGTGTAATGATATATGTTATTAGCAAACACGAATAATAGTAAGGTTATTGCTTGTAAAAACATACCCCAAAATAATAATTTATTCTTTGGATATTTATCTGCCATTTTTCCTGTAAAAAGTTGACCAATTCCCCAAACAGC
>JALSVQ010000191.1 GCA_027073495.1 Flavobacteriaceae bacterium
GTTGTTTTTTGAGGTATTTAGCAAAGCTTGCGTGTTTGTAATTAATACTCGAAAAACGATTCATTAGCGCTTCTTGATCCAATGAAAAAGTAACTAAATTTTCTAATATTTGACGTAGTGTTTCGATGTCTTCTGGATTCATTTCTTCGCCAGAAGAACCTCCAGAAGAAGCCATAGAAGCAGCTTGCATTTTCTGACTCATTTGCTTCATTTTTTTGGCAGCACTTTTTTGACTAGACTTGGCTTGTTCAGATTTTGGAGCATTAGATTGTTGCGATTGTTCCATGTCTTTTTGCGCATTATCCATGTCTTTTTTTACTTCTTCTTCACCTTTTTTTGAATCGGGTTTATTGATAGGATGTTTTAAATCTTTGTTTTGTTTGTCTAAATCTGAAAGTTCTTTTTGTAGTTTTTCAAATTCTTTTTTTAAAGCTTCTTGTGCTTTTTTATCAGGCTTATCTTCTTTAGCTAGGGTTTCTTGTTTTTGAGCTAATTTTTCTAATTTGTCGGCAAGTTGATTCATTTTTTCTTGCACGTAATAGCGTTTTGTAAGTTCAACTATCTGCTCTAAACTACGTTGATTTTGTTTGTTTTTTTTACTTAATTCTTCAATTTTTTTAACTAAATCTTCTTTATTTAATTTTTCTGATAGTTTTTTTAACTCATCTAAAAGTGATTCTCTTTTTTTAAGCTCTTCTTCAGATAATTCTTTTATCCTTTCTTCTAATGCTTTTTTAAACACATCTTCTTTTTTGTCATTAAGTTGCTCGAGTTTCTTTTTAAATTCTTGACTTTTTGTTTTAAGCATTTTATCATATTGCTCTTGCCGTTTAATAAAATTATCTAAACGTTTTTTAGATTTCCAATCCAACTGTTTGGATTGCTTAAAATCATTATTTAAATTTTTAAGTGATTTATTGTTTTTATCTAAAGCCTTAGCTGTTTTTTCTAATTGTTTTATACTTTGTTTTTGATCTTGCAACAACTCCTCTTTGCGTTGTGTAGCATTCTTTTGATAATAATTATATACTTTTGATTTTGTGCTTTTAGAGCCATTAACCGCATCATTATCAAAAACCTCAAAGTAGTATTGGTAACTGGTGTTTTCTACTAATGGTAAATCTCCTGGAAAAGTGAAAACAAATTGACTAAAAGGGGCTTTGTTTATTGCGATAGCTTTTTTAGACACCGTTTGCGGATTAGCAGTATCATAATAAACAATATACAGTTTGGACAAGCCATAATCGTCTGTAGCTTTTCCTAAATAATAAAAGGTGTTTTTATCTAAACTATCTTGTGCTTGTTGTACCAAAAGGTTCGGTGGCATATCTTTGATAACATCTAATTGATAAGCTAGTTGCTCATAATTATGCAAAGCTTTGTTAGATGTACTGATGGTATAAAGTAAATTGTTTTTGATACGTTTAGCATACTTAAAAGAGGGCGCTTGTTTACTAAAATAAGCTTGTATATTATCAAAAGAAAACTGAATGCTATCGGTGTTTTTAGCATTAACGAACCAAGTAACAAAAGTGCCCTCAGGGATAGTAGCTGAGCCCGTGTTTTCTATCTGCTGTGCTTTTTTATGCAAATATGTAGGATATTGCAAATGCATACTTAAATGATTGACTTGCGGTGTTGCTATAGTTTGAATAGTGTATTCTGGTGACTTTACTGCATTAGCATTAAATAAAAATGTAGTGTTTTTGGAAAGCGGAGGAAAAGTGTATTCAAAAACAGAATCATTCACACGGTTCAAAAAATAATGTTGCGCATCATAAGTAATAGTAACTTGTTCGGGTAAATAGTCTCCAGCAATGGAAACCTGAATTTTTTTAGGTGTATTGGCAACAGTAGTTAGCGAAGATAAAAGTGTGTAATGAAAAGGTGCTTCGCGTTCAAAAGCTTGTTGATAATGGGTAACACGAGCATAAGATTGTTTGAATTTTTGCTGTTTCCCAAAAAGAAAGATGAAAAGTAAAATTAGTATTGGTAAAATACTGTATTTTAAATACTTAAGATTTGATTTAAAATTAATTGCAAACTGAAACGGAATTGGGCTAAGATTCGCTGCTTTTTGATTAATACTAGCAAGTACAAGTTCAGATTGAGAATCTGATTGCTTAAGTTGTAAAATATTAAGCAACTTATCTGACACATCAGGAAAATGATTGCCAATAATGACAGCAGCGTCATCTTTGGATATTCCTTTTTGAAGTCCAAAAAGTTTAAAGAGCGGAAAACCAATAAAACGAAGAAAGAAAAATAGCTCTAAACCAATAAATAAAACAAACAAAATAGTACGTCCTAAAGGAGAAAGCCACAAAAAATACTCAATAAAAATAATAAATAAAAAGTATAGTAACCCAAAGGAAAAGAAAAGGATTAACCCTTTGATTAATTCATTGGTATAATATTTTTTTATAAAAATATTGAGTTTGTTAAGTATGTTTTGAAAGGCGTTGTTCATAGCTTTTAATAAATGCTAAAAGTAGTGAATTTTTTAAATATTAAAGATTATAAATTAATACTATCAGAAAAAAGAGAAAAGACTACTATATTTGCAGCACAGAAAAAAATAATACCATGACAAAAAACGTACGTGTGCGCTTTGCACCAAGTCCAACGGGTCCATTACATATTGGTGGCGTAAGAACAGCTTTATTCAATTATTTGTTTGCAAAAAAACATAAAGGTACATTTGTACTGCGTATAGAAGATACCGATCAAACGCGCTATGTAGCCAATGCAGAACAGTACATAATGAATAGTTTGGAATGGTGTGGTATTCCGTTTGATGAAGGTGTAGGAAAAAATGAACAATTTGGACCATATCGTCAATCCGAGCGCAAAGCTATATATAAAAAACATATCCTTGAGCTCGTAGCAAAAGGAGATGCGTATTATGCTTTTGATACAGCAGCTGCTTTGGACGCACACCGTAAAGATCACGAAGCAAAAGGAAAAACTTTTATATACAATCATCATAATCGTTTAAAACTAGATAATAGTTTAGTACTAACTGAAGAAGCAGTAGCAGAGCGTATAGCAAATGGAGAAAAATATGTTATTCGTTTTAAAACGCCTACCGAAGAGCTTTTGGTTATGGAAGATATGATACGTGGAACATTAAAAATAGATACCAATCTATTGGATGATAAAATACTTTTTAAATCTGATGGCATGCCAACATATCATTTAGCAAATATAGTAGATGATCATTTAATGGAAATCTCACACGTAATTCGTGGCGAAGAATGGCTCCCTTCTATGGCTTTACATGTATTATTATACAGAGCATTTGGTTGGGAAGCGCCACAGTTTGCACATTTACCGTTGATACTAAAACCTGTAGGAAAAGGAAAATTAAGCAAACGTGATGGTGCTAAATTTGGTTTTCCTGTATTTCCGCTAGCTTATACCGATGAAAAAGCGAATGAAACTTTTTCTGGATATAAAGAAGCTGGTTATTTTCCAGAAGCTTTTATCAATATGCTCGCTTTGTTAGGATGGAATCCAGGAACGGAAAAAGAACTTTTTAGTTTGGATGAACTCATTGCTGATTTTGATCTGAGTAAGGTAAGTAAAAGTGGTGCTAAATTTTCTCCAGAGAAAACAAAATGGTTTCAACAACAGTATATGCAACAAAAAGAAGTGGCGGAATTAGTAACGCTTTTCAAACCTATAGTAACAGAAAAACTCGGGAAAGCTTTTGATGACACTGCATATCTTGAAAAAGTAACAACTATGTTACAAGAGCGCGCTGTGTTTGTAGCTGACTTTTGGGAAATGGGAAAATACTTTTTTGTAGCACCAACTTCATATAATGAAAAGCAAGCTAAAAAGGCGTGGAAAGAAAATACGGCAAGCATTGTAGATGAGCTAATCGCAATTTTAAATACCCAAGATAACTTTGAAAGCAAAACTATAGAAACAGCTATAAAAGATTGGATAACTAGTTCTGAAATTGGTTTTGGTCGTGTATTACAACCATTTCGTTTAGCGCTTGTTGGGTCGCTACAAGGTCCTGATTTGTTTGAAATAGCTGCAATGCTTGGTAAAGCAGAAACAGTGGCGCGTTTACGTGCTTTTAAAGGGATAATGGAGAGATAGAAACCTTATACCAAATGAATACGCAGGAAATAGAATACTTATTAAAACAAAAAAATATCAAAAGTACAGCGATGCGCAACTTGGTATTACAGTATTTTTTGACCAATAATAAAGCTGTAGCTTTAAAAGATTTGGAAGTAGCATTTCACTATTCCGATAGAACAACCCTGTTTCGTACCATTAAAACATTTGAGGAGAAAGCGCTTATTCATAGCATTAAAGATGGTTCTAATACCACAAAATATGCGCTTTGTAATGCACATTGTACTTCAGAAAATCATATTGATATTCATCCGCATTTTTATTGCGAAAAATGTAAAACCACTATGTGTTTGCGTAAATTAAGTATTCCTGCTATGAATATTGGAAATCATTTTGTCGTCCATTCAACGGAGTTCATTGTAAAAGGTATTTGTGAAAAATGCAACTCAATTGCATAAAATTGTTTTTATTTTTGTGAAAATTTTAAACAATTAACCAATGGCTCATTCACATCATAACCATGCACATCCTGAATTATCAGGAAAAAACTTATTACGCTCTATTATTTTAAATATTGGTATCACATTAGCACAAATAATTGGTGGTTTTTTATCCGGTTCTTTAGCTTTAATATCTGATGCTGTTCATAATCTATCTGATGTTATTTCTTTGATAGTTAGTTATGTAGCAAATAGATTAGTACATGCTAAAAAACAAACCTTAAAACAAACTTTTGGGTTTAAACGCGCAGAAATCATTGCTGCTTTTTTTAATGCTTCTACACTTATCGTTATTGCTGTTTTTTTATTGATAACAGCTATTAAGCGTTTTAATGACCCGCAAGAAATACAAACTAATTTGGTTATTTGGTTGGCTCTTTTAGGTATTTTAGGTAATGGTTTTAGTGTTTTACTCCTTAAAAAGGATGCTGAGCATAACCTTAATATGAAATCGGCTTATTTGCATTTACTAACCGATTTATTAACCTCAGTAGCAGTACTTGTAGGTGGAATTTTGATGAAATACTATCAAATCTATTGGATTGATGCTGCGCTAACCTTTATTATTTCTATATATTTAATCTACATGAGTTGGCAAATATTGATAGATAGTTTAAAAGTATTAATGCTTTTTGCTCCAGATCATATCGATATAGCAAGTATCGAAAAAAAGATAATCACACTTGATGGTATTCGGAACATACACCACGTGCATCTTTGGCAATTAAACGAAAAAAACTGTCATTTTGAAGCTCATGTGGAATTTAAAAATGATGTAAATTTATCAGAATTTGATGCTATTTGCGAAAAAATAGAAGAGCTGTTATTGCACGATTTTGGTATTAATCACTGTATTTTGCAACCTGAATACCATCGTTTGGACGAGAAGAAGTTTATCATTCAAGATTAAAAGGTAACTATTTTTATATCTTTGTAAAAATTAACTACTTAAACCATCTTTCTATGAAAAAGGTACTATTAATTATTATTAGCTTTTTATTTTACAGCAACATGTATTCTCAAAAATTTAGAGCAATGATGAAAGACCAAAACGTAAATGTTTACGATGTTGTAAATGAAGCAGAAAACTATTTCAAAACTCACGATAAAAATAAAAAAGGTTCTGGTTGGAAGCCCTATCAAAGATGGTTGTACGAAAATGAATCAAAATATTACCCTTCTGGTAATAGAAAAAACACTGATCCAAATGTTGGTATAAAATCATTTTTAAATTTTAAAAATAATGTAGTCTCAAGAAATACAACTACAACCAACACTTGGCAAGAGTTAGGTCCTTTTAGAATTGATACATTGTCAGGTAAACCAACTGCTGGTATTGGTCGTGTT
Organism: Flavobacteriaceae bacterium; assembly: GCA_027073495.1. GTDB lineage: Bacteria > Bacteroidota > Bacteroidia > Flavobacteriales > Flavobacteriaceae > JALSVQ01. The sequence continues at coordinate 5,943 of JALSVQ010000191.1, forward strand.
ATTGATTTTTATGTAGATCCAAACGATAATAACTATATATATATTTCTTCTAGAAGTGGTGGTTTATTCAAAACAACAGATGAAGGTGTAAATTGGCTGCCTAAAACAGATTATTTATTCTCTTGCGGTGTTAATAATTTTGATGTTTCGCCTACAAATAGAGAAGAGATACTAATTAGTGTAAATAATTCTGGAAATGAATATTCTAATGGTATTTATAAATCTACAGATGGAGGAGATACTTGGTCAACAACTGCTTTCGATCCTTTAAATGTTGCTCTAGGACTTGGTAATGATTTTAGTGTACGAAAAGTAAAATATCATCCCCAAAATGATAATATTGTTTTTGTTGGCACAAATCATGGTCTTTATAGATCTACAGATAAATTAGCATCTTTTACAAATATTGTTGATAATGTAGATGTTACAGCCATTGCTTTTCACCCAACAGATCCAAATGTTATCTATTTTTATGAAAAAACTATAGCGAAAAACAAAATCTATATCTCAAATAATCAGGGACTTACATTTACTTTATCCAATGAAATTCCAGGTAATAATAATGAAATTAAAGGGATACTTTCAGTAAGTCCTTCATGTCCAGATTGTGTATATTATTCTTCAAAAAATGGTGTTTAGAAATCTACAATGCAATTTTGAATACCGTTAACATAGAAATTATCAATGTAATTGGTCAAACAATTTCGAAGAAAGTATTTACTAATAAACAACAAATAGAACTAAATTTGAATGTATCAAAAGGCTTTTACTATATAAAAGTAACAGAAAACAATAATAGAAGTAAAACAGTAAAAATTATAAAAAAATAGCTCACTAAACTAGTTTATAAAAATTAAAAAGGCTGTCAATGACAGCCTTTTTTTATAATAATAATTTACTACTAATCCCAATCTAACAACCGCTGTTGACCTTCTAGTTTTTGTATCTCAGTGATATCTTGAGACATTTCTATGACACCTTTATAGTTTTTTTCTTTATCCCGTATAGCAAAGTACCTGATATGAATCATTCTTCCTTTAAAATTGATCCAAAAATCAGCATTATCTTTTGTTCCTGCTCTAAATTCTGCTACAATACGCAACACTTGATCAACACTTTTTGGTGGATGACAAAAACGAACTTCTCTTCCTATAATACCTTTACTTCGTTTAAAAACACGGTCTTCTCCCCTATTATAAAAAATAACTTTATCATTTTCATCAACATAAGTGATATCTACTGGTAGAAAACGTAATAATAAATTAACTTGTTCTGGTGTCATATAGCCTTCATCATAATGAAAGGTGTTTTCCAAAGAAAATGACAATTCTCGTTTTTGTGTATCTTGACTTGGATGAATATACGCTTCTGCAGGATATTTAGCAGGTTTTTGGATAAGCATCCAGCCCATTTCTTCATCACCTTCATAAAATTCTTTCCAATCTACTTCAGATAATAAATCCATTGCATTAGGAAACAAACGCATATCTTCTATGCTTAATAAACGCTTAATACCTTCTATTAAATACGGTAGGTTTTCTATAATTTTTGGAATGTTTTTTTCTTCGTTGTATTTATTTAATAAGCGTATTTGATCACGAAGCGTATCATGAAATGACCACATACCTTGTGAAGGCCCTTTCCAATCATATTTTTCTAAATAAGGAAATAATTGATTTTCTTTTCGTGCAAAACGTTTTTCTATAGTGGCTAATTGATTAAATATATTGTAATAACGTTGAAAATCTGCTTGTGGATCTACTTCATACAATTCTAATAGCAAGTCTTGTATTAAAGCACTTTCTTGATAATAAACTTTTACAGGATGCCCTTCTGGTAAGGTCGCTACTGTAGGTAAAAATGAATTCATATACTGTTTTTTTTAATATGATTAATTATAATAATAAAACACTTTTTTGTATTCTAAAATAAGTTAGCAAATATAAGAAGCTAGATTTTAAAAAAGAAGTATTCTTTAGGAAAAATAGTTTTAATATTCCTCAAAAGTATTGTCAATAGATTAACACCAAATCTTTTGTCTTTTATCGGACACTACTGTAAAACTTACTTCAAAACAGCGCTCAAACGCACCAAAAAAATACTAAAAACAAAATACAACAAAGCATAATAAAACGTGCTAAAATGATAAACTAACAAGCTTTTCAGCACATAGAAAAGAGGAAAAACGGATATGCCTAAAGCAAATTTAAAAGTTGATAAAAATTCAACACTTACTATTTTAGGTTTTATCCATCGCCAAATAAGAAAAGGAAAAATACTGTTTAAAAGCATTAAATAATAAATAAAAGACTTTTTATACGTTATCTTTTTTAAGGGCGTTTTTTTAAGAAACGAAGACTGTTTTATCTTTTGGTTTGTAGCATCTGGATAGAGAAAATCAGTAATTTCTAAACTATTATGAATAGCATTATAATTTTCATTAGGAATGTGCACTGTCAGCTCTTCTAGTGCTGTAGTAACAGTATTGATTAATTGTTTACGACTTTGTTTTAAAGCTGCTAAATCAACCAAATCATTAGCTAAAATAGCTTTACCATAAATCACATGAACTTGTGAGCCAAAAGCTGTAATATCGGTATAATTAAGTCCAATAGGAATAATATAAAATTCCTTTTGTGGATGTGCTTCTAAAAAATCAAATGTTAAACGTGTAAAACCCAAACGTAAAGGTCTTATTTGCCGCTTAATACCATGATTGCCTTCTGGAAAGATTAGTATTTGCTCATTTTTGGTAAATAAACTAAGACAATGCGAAAAAACAGCTTCATTCTTAGCACTAGAATTTACACCATCGCGGACACGATAAATAGCAATAGCATGTAGTTGCTTCAAAAAATAAGCTACTAAAGCATTTTTAAAAGCTGCTGCGCGAGCTAGAAAAAAAATAGGCTTAGGAGCAGTTATAGCTACTAATAATGGGTCAATCATGGCATTTTGATGATTAGCTACATAAAGTACTGGTTTATCCTTAGGAAGGACTTCTTTTTGAGTAATGCTAATTTTTTTATAAAACAATCGTAATGCAAAACGGATATAAACAAGAATAAAACGGTAAAGCATAAATCAATCTTTTAGTTGTCCGGCTAGAAATGCTGTCGTCCAAGCCGCTTGAAAATTGTAACCACCAGTTATTCCATCGATATCGAGTACTTCTCCTGCAAAATATAAATTTTTTACTACTTTGCTTTGCATTGTTTTAAAATCAATATTTTCAAGAGCCACACCACCACAAGTGACAAATTCTTCTTTGAACGTTGTTTTTCCTAAAACCTCATAAGTATCATTAGCTAAAATATTAACCAACTGATTCATTCTTTTTTTACCTAAATCTGCCCATTTTATATTGGGCGAAAAAGCTAATTTTTCTAATAAAAAACGCCATAAACGATTGGTTAATTGATAGGGTTTGTAATTGGTTACTAATTTTTGTGGATGCTCCTGAACAATAGTATCCAAAACAGTTTTTATTAATGTAGTATTTTTCTCATTTACCCAATTGACTTGAACAGTAAAATGATACGTTTTTTCACTCAAAACGCGTGCACCAAAAGCTGAGAGTTTGAGTATAGCAGGACCGCTCATTCCCCAATGGGTAATTAACAAAGGTCCCGAGGCTATAAGTTTTGTGCC
>JALSVQ010000192.1 GCA_027073495.1 Flavobacteriaceae bacterium
TATATTTTGGTCTTTGGTCAATAAACAACTGGTCAGTTGGTCATCACCATCAGTACCATAACTTTGTTGCCAGATTACGCTACCTTCTTTGTCCAATTGCAAGACCCACCAATCATTTAAACCCATAGTATGACTGCGTTTATTACCACTCATAGGCGAATTGGAAGTTCCAGCTAGTAGCAAATTTCCTGTTGGAAGTTCAATTACTTTTTGCAGTACATCACGATATTTTCCGCCATAGGTTTTTTGCCAAAGGAGCGCTCCTTCTTTATCTACTTTTAGTACCCAATAATCTAAATTGCCGTAGTTTTTATCTTCTTTTAACACGGTACTTTCGTCTTGTATTAATGTATCATCGTCATAATACGTGCCATCACTAGCCGAAGTTCCTGCTATAATAAAATTGCCATCTTTGGTTCTAATCACCGAATTTATATTTTCATTAGCCAAACCACCAATGGTTTTTTGCCAGGCAATAGCGCCTGTTATGGTTATTTTGACCAGCCAAATATCTTGCATCCCAATGTGTGCGCTGGTCTTGTCATTAGAAACCGCAGAATTGCTAATACCTGCAAGCAGATATCCGCCATCGTAAGTATTGGTGATGCTTTTGATAATGTCTTGTTTTTCGCCACCTAGTGTTGTGACCCATTCCAAATCACCATGTTCTGATATTTTGGTAATCAAGTAGTCATAATCACCATTGTTTTTTTCAACATCACCGCTTGCATTAGATAGCGTACCACCTACCATAATAAAACCATAATCAAAGGTTGGCATCGCATCGTATAGATAATCGGCGTGCTTACCACCAAAGGTTTTTTCCCATGCTATATCTTGGGCACTTATCGTTATACTTATTAAAAGAATGAGTATTTGTATTGTGTTTTTCATAATATTAATTTTAAGGTCTATAATGGTATTGGTTTTCTGATAGGATATTACCAGCTGCATCTTTTACATATTGTAACCTATTAAAATTATCGTAAAAGTAGTATTGCATATCACCTTTTGGGTCGGTAATGGTGCTTAGACCTACTAGAGGAATATGAGTATAAGTTGTGATTTCTGTATTAGGGACACTATTAACAAACTCTCTTAAACGACTTAGTCTACTTAATAAGTTATTTTCATTATCCAAACTAGCAGTTTTTATTTCATTTATTAAGATATCAGGTATAGCCTCCATTCTTATACCATTTATTTTGGCAACTAAATAGTTGTCATTATATGCCCATATTAATGCAGTATGTCTATTGTCACCATAATGATCATTGGTATTGTCAATGGTATAATAATCTAAAATATTACCTTTCCTGTCCCTTTTATTAATTGTAGTACTCACTTCTAGTGGCTGATTTCCTTTAGCACTTGCGATGCTTTTTATAGTTACTTTATTAGGAAACCACCATCCATATTTATATTTTTTTTGTGATAATAAAACATTGTTTTTGTAGGATTCTATTTTTATAGGCTCCGAGATACGATTGGCTTGAATTAAATTCCTCATATAAGGCTCATTGCTCACTTCGGGGTCATGTGGATAATATAGTTTTGTTTTTAATGTTGCGTTATTAGAATCTATTGTTTTCATTTCTTTGATTAATGGATAATTGACATCATAACTATATATTTTTGTAGTCGTAACAGGACTGCCGTTTAAATAGCTTGTACTTGTCTCTGTAGTTACTAAATTACGTTCAATATTTAACTGGGTTTCTGCTGTAAATTTATAGGGGCCATGAGCTGGGTCAATAGAGCCTGAAACTGAATTATCATGAATTAGTGTGTAGCTATCAAATAGCTTATAGGTATAGTTAAATGTGTTTTTTAGCACAATAGCATTAGTTTCTGATTTAATGGTTTTGCTTAATAATTTTCCGCGTTTTATATCATTGTTTGTATAGTTTTTTGATAAGTATGCACTATTATTAAATAAAAAATTCAATTTATTTAATACATTAGGCATATCATATAGGGGGAGTATATTAGTTTCATCTGTATTAGGATATTCATTTGGACTAGAATAGACATATGTTGTAGAACCATTACCAATTTCTTTTTCTATTATTTTTGAATACCCTACATAGCTCCCCGTTGTATATTCCATACCGCAAGTATATTTGTCAAAGGTGGTGAAATCTTGAAGCCAATGATTTGCCGATTCATTAAGTGTTATAGTATTTGAATTGGGATAACCAAAAGCAGGAATATTATTAATATAGCCTGTTGAATTGCCATTACTATCTGTATAGCTGTATTCAAAAACACGTTCATCACCCTGTCCATTGTTTATTTTTTGACGTTTAATCCGAGTGCCACCAGCGGTATAATCATGACCATTAAAATGAAATTTGTGTGTTTCATATTCAAAAGATGAAAAGCCACCTGTTGGATAGGTTATCTTTTTTAATGTTCCTGTAATCGAATAATCATTGGGTTCTAGTGAATAACCTGGGATTTCTCGTGAAGCACTAACATCAAGCCTTCTAAAGGGTAGAATAGAATATTTACCTTTATTGGGGTGGAAATATAATTTTGGACTTGGACCCATACCGAAATAACCCATAAAAGAATAGGTTTCGCCATTATTATTAAAGTAGCCTAAATAATCTCTTTGTAAGGAAGTTCTTCGTGGCAAAGGATTGTCATAATTATAATCAAACAAATATTTTTCTTCTTCCCCACTGTTATTATTTTCTATAAAACTCACTTCATCTAATTTCAAACGCTTACAATCTGGAGCATCACAACCGTCATTAACATTGAAATAACTGTACTTTAAAATCACTCTTTTGATTATTGCATTGAACTTGTTTTTTATGACCACCTCTGTCAATGCTTTTTCACCTAAATAATCCAAACGATTTAAATTATAATGAAATTCAACAGTGCCGCCATCCCAAGTGATGTTGGTTATTCTATTCAATCTTGGATACTTTGTTAATAATTCATTGGAATGATAGAACTTTGCTGGCTCAACAAAAAATGTGCCTTCAGGTTGATATGCAGCATGAATGTATTTTGTATTTTGCGAATTATAGTAATAATCATCATATATATCTTGGCGTGTTCCCGTGTAATTATATAGATGTTCAATATCCGATTTTGAATATTGCTCATAATTAAAAGTCACATTTTGGTAAGATAAAGGGCTTGTTATTTTTTCTAAATGCCAAGTTGTTATTCTAGAATTATAGTGGTCTATAAAAGAACCTGATATTGGTGATTTCCAAGTTTCAACAGCATCTTTTTTATTAAAAACATATTGAAACCCATTGTTATTTAAAGTAAATGTATTAAAATCAAAAAATCTGTTTTTAGTCAAATTATGGTACGTTGTTAATCCTTGACTCATATCTGCTGGATCCATTATATTGTCATCGCCTACGTGAGTAGGATAATATTCATAAGGGTCTCCATTCTCATGGAAACCAAAACGATTTATTTCTATATTAGATCGCGATATGGAATTTTCTAATTTCACATTAGAATGATTTACAAATACTGCGTGATATCGTCTTTGTGTAAATAGTGTATTATAATCACTTTCATTAGTATCTTGTAAAAAGAATCGTGCATTCAAACCAGGAGCAACAGCATTGTACAAATCAGGAGAACTATCAATGCTAACCTCTTTAGAATTTGGTCCATTACCAAAAGGGTATGTTATAGAATGTATAAAAGAGGAACTACCAATATTATAAAAATATGGTGCGTTTTTACGATGATAACCTATGCTACTCATTGACATATCTAAAATACCTTGCCCTAATTCCACATCATCAGGCTCACCTATTGTTTGAGCACGAACACTATCATCTTCAATGCCTTTTATTATCTTTGAAATGTTTCCTCCTGCATTTAAGCTCCAGCCCAGTCCAACATTTGAAGCAACTTCATCTACTTTTACACCACCAGAGTTATAGGATAATGAGATTGGTATTTTTAAACCATCAAGCGTAATTTCATAGATTGGAACAGTTACATTTACTTTTCCTGTATAGAGGTTTACAGGTAAAAAATGTTGTTTTTGGAATGCATTAACACTTGGAGCCGTCAACATATCATTTTTTGGTATTGTGCTGGGTATAGTTGGAAGTTCTACTTGAGCTAGCACATTTAAATAAAAAAAAGATGTGATAATAATTAAGAATTTTCTTTTCATGTTGCTTTATTAAAATTTGTATTTATAACCGTTCGCGGTATAGTATATTTTTTTAATATATAACAAATATATAGTATTATTTTATTGTTAAGTAACTAAACATTAATTTATTAGATAGTTAAATTATTGATAATCATATATATATATATATATAGCATTTTATACTAATATATCTATTAAAAAAGCCTTATAAAAAAACAGTTTTTATTGCTTTTATACTTACTAGTTCCACTACTACTTCATTTGTTACCCATTAAAAATGATTATTTTTAAACTGGAAGTATAAATAAATTGAAAAACCTGCCACTTGATAGCTGCTTGACTATTTAATATGTTGATTGTATGGACTTGTTTTTTTAATTTTCTACTACGCATCAAGAATATAATGCCTTCATTAAGAAATAATATAATTAGAAAGTTGTTGTTTATAACTATATTTTTTTCTATTAAAAACAAATAACTATTTACGTATTTTTGCTTTATGGATAACGAAGCATTATTAGCACAACTCAACGAACCCCAACGCGAAGCGGTATTGCACAAAGATGGTCCCATGCTTATTATAGCAGGTGCTGGTTCAGGGAAAACGCGTGTGCTGACACTACGTATTGCACGCCTTGTTCAGTTGGGTGTTGATCCTTTTAATATTCTTTCGCTTACCTTTACCAATAAAGCTGCACGTGAGATGAAAGCGCGTATTGCTAATTATGTAGGAAACTCTGAAGCCAAGAACCTATGGATGGGAACGTTTCACTCTGTTTTTGCCAAAATACTGCGTATTGAAGGTGATAAGCTGGGTTTTCCAAGTAATTATACTATCTATGATTCTCAAGACTCGCAACGCCTTATCACGAGTATCATCAAAGAGATGAAACTGGATAAAGAGGTTTATAAAACCAAGCAAGTACTCAATCGTATATCATCCTATAAAAATAGTTTGATAACTGTACACGCTTATAAAAATGACTATGAACTTCAAGAAGCAGACGCTATGGCAAAACGTCCAAGAATGGGCGCTATTTACCAAGCTTACGTTGACCGTTGTTTTAGAGCTGGTGCTATGGATTTTGATGATTTGCTATTGCGTACCAATGAGCTGTTAACGCGTTTTCCAAAAGTATTGGCAAAATACCAAGATCGTTTTCGTTATATTTTGGTTGATGAGTATCAAGACACCAATCATTCACAGTACTTGATAGTTCGTGCTTTGGCAGATCGTTTTCAAAACATCTGTGTAGTAGGTGATGATTCGCAGAGTATTTATGCTTTTCGAGGCGCTAATATTTCTAATATTTTGAATTTTCAACGTGATTATAGTGATGTGGCTACTTTTAAATTGGAACAAAATTACCGTTCTACTAAAAACATTGTTGAAGCTGCAAATTCCGTTATTGCTAATAATAAAACCAAGCTCGAAAAAGTTATTTGGACATCTAATGACGCAGGTGAAAAGATAAAAGTAGCACGAACCACAACCGATGCAGAAGAAGGGCGTTTTGTGATCAGTCAAATCTTTGAAACCAAAATGCAAAATCAATTAATGAATAGCGATTTTGCAATACTATATCGTACCAATGCACAGTCACGTGCTATGGAAGATGCCTTGAGAAAAAAAGATATTCCATATCGTATTTATGGTGGATTATCTTTCTACCAGCGTAAAGAGATAAAAGATGTATTGGCTTACTTACGTTTGATTATTAACCCAAAGGATGAAGAAGCGCTTAAGCGTGTGATTAACTATCCTGCACGAGGAATAGGTCAAACAACTTTAGCCCGTTTGATAGTTGCTGCAAATGAATATAACGTGAGTATTTTTGATGTGCTGACCAAAATTAATGCTATTGATTTAAAGATCAATGCAGGAACACGAAATAAAATTCAGAATTTTGTAACCTTAATAAAAAGTTTTCAAGTTTTAGATCAAAAAATGAATGCTTTTGAGCTCACAGAACATGTGATAAAAAATACAGGACTGTTTGTAGAACTCAAAAAAGATGCTACTCCAGAAGGAATAGGGAAAATGCAAAATGTAGAAGAATTGCTCAACGGGCTGAAAGATTTTGTAGTAGGACAAGAAGAAATACCTGAAATGCAAGGTAAACTAAGTGAGTTTATGGAAGATGTGGCGTTAGCTACAGACCTTGATAAAGATACAGGCGATGATGACCGTGTTTCTTTAATGACCATTCACCTTTCCAAGGGTTTGGAGTTTCCTTATGTGTATATTGTAGGAATGGAAGAGGATCTTTTTCCGAGTGCTATGAGTATGAATACGCGTGAAGACTTGGAAGAAGAACGTCGTTTGTTTTATGTGGCATTAACACGAGCCGAAAAACAAGCCACGCTGACTTACACCATGTCGCGGTATCGTTGGGGAAAATTAGTCGATGCTGAGCCGAGCCGTTTTATAGAAGAAATATCTGAAGAATATTTAGAATATCTTACACCAAAAGAGCAGGGGAGATACAACCCAATGCTGGATGCTTCGTTGTTTGGAGAAGTCGATAAATCTAAGTTTAGATTGAAGAAACCTGTGAGTAGCAAACCACCTACTTTTTCAAGTCTTCAAGGGCGAAAACTACGCAAAATAAAGCCTGCAAATAGTGCGGCTACCTCTAAAACCAATCTATTTGACGCAAGCCTTATTGCTGGGAGTAAAGTGCGCCATGCGCGCTTTGGTCTGGGTACTGTACTGAAAATAACAGGAAATGGTGCTGACAAAAAAGCAGAAATTCAATTTGAAAAAGGCGGTATCAAAAACCTTTTATTGCGCTTTGCAAAGTTGGAGGTGATTTAGTTGATGAAATAATTTTACTATTATTTATTCCTTTGTAAATAGTTCCGCTAATGATTCTCCTTGTCTTAAAACTCGGTCTATATAAAATCACAAACTAAAAACTATGTAAAATTAATATAATTGTAAGCTGCAAACAAAAAAATGATATTTTGTAGCGTTATTTGCTAAAAAATTTGATTTAAAACTCCCGCTAAACGCACACCTCCTTTTTGAAGTTGTTGTTTTACAGTTCCGATATATTTATAGGAGTAATTATAACTTAGTTTTTCTCCTTTCTGAACAGTAGCATAGATTTCATCAGTAATGACTCTGTTTTCTATAGCCCAATCTAGGGGAGTTCCTGCTTGCATAGCCGCAATCTGTTTTTTACTGAGTGGACGGTCAGCATTTGCTGCTAGTTCGGTATAGCTCATATTCCACGTTGCTATCATATCAATATCCCAAACGTGATGAATATTAGTATTTTTTCCATGCCAAAGCACTTGTATGGTATTTCCTCCTTTGTCTTTTTTGTGTCCAATATGCAGCGGTTGGTGCAAATCGCCAATAAGGTGAACGAGCATTTTTAGATAGAATACTTTATCTTTTTTACTAGTGGCTTTACTTTTAAGCACTATAATACAAGAGTCTATTCCTGTGATAATGTCTCCTTTTGGGTTTTTTGGAGCGCTAGCATAACTACCGCCTTTAGGGTAATTGACATAATGCCAAGCACTAAATTTTCTATAATTTTTATCTGATTTTATTTCATCTGCATAGGTAGCTATTTCGGCAAGGCTTGCACCATCTAATATTTTGGCAATGGCTTTGCGTGTTTTTCGCTTTAAATAGTGTTCTGCTATTGCTCCTGTAGTACGATGCCCTGTTGGACCCCAAGAGATTAATATACTTATAGTAAATACAAGGAGAAAACGACGAAATAATTTAGATTGAGACATTATTAAAATTTAAAATTTATTGAAAAAATCAGTTGATTTACGCGGTTATCAATATTACTATTGATATAGTTTGGGTCTGCAATATTGTTATTGTCTAGAAAAGTAACTTCATTGGCTTTTAAACTGCGTTCGTAGCGTGCATCAATACCAATAGAGCCAAATTGAAGACCAACACCAAACTGTAAGCCCAAAGTAAAATCATCATATTGGAGTTGTGAATAATCAACATCTTGTATAGCAATATTTGTAATATATTGAAAAGCAGGACCTCCGAAGAGTGTCAATGGCCCAGCTATTTTTTTACCAACCAAAACAGGAACATCTATTTTTGATGTAGTAATGGCTGCCGTATTCGTGGTATTCCATGTGTAGCCACTTTTTATTTGTGTATAAACAGCTTCTGGTCTTACAAAAAAACTATCGCCTATCTGAAGATATACTCCGGCGTGATAACCTGTTTTTCCAGACGATCCTGCTAAAACATCTTCTCCAGAAGTTTTTAGTTCTGCAAAATCTCCAGTTGAATTATAATTGACTCCACCTGTGAAACCAAACTGTGTTTGCGCTTGTATTTGAATACTAACTAATACGATGAGTACTACTAAAATCTTTTTCATAATTTATTTTCTTTTTAGAACTTCTTTTACAGCTATAACGATATCAGTATCTTTTATATTGTATTTTTGCATTAACTGCTCTGGAGTTCCAGATTCACCAAAGGTGTCATTTACAGCCACAAACTCTTGTGGAGTAGGGCTTGTAGTAGCCAGTTCTCTAGCAATACTTTCGCCAAGTCCACCAAGTTTATTGTGTTCTTCGCAAGTAACAATGCATCCTGTTTTTTGAACTGATTTTAGTATAGCAGGTACATCAAGCGGTTTGATAGTATGTATATTTATGACTTCTGCGCTAATACCTTCTTTATCTAAAGTTTTTGCAGCCTCTAGTGCTTCCCAAACCATATGCCCTGTGGCAACTATAGTTACATCTTTACCTTCTTGGAAAGTTACTGCTTTACCAATTTCAAATTTCTGATTGGCAGGAGTGAATACTGGTATTTTTGGTCTTCCAAAACGCAAGTAAACAGGACCTTTATATTCAGCAATAGCTAATGTTGCAGCCTTGGTCTGATTGTAATCACAAGGGTTAATGACCACCATTCCGGGGAGCATTTTCATCATACCAATATCTTCTAAGGTTTGATGTGTAGCACCATCTTCTCCAAGTGTTAGTCCTGCGTGCGAAGCACATATTTTAACATTTTTTCCTGAATACGCTATGGCTTGACGTATTTGATCGTAAACACGAGCTGTTGAGAAATTGGCAAAAGTTCCTGTAAATGGTATTTTACCTCCAATGGTAAGTCCTGCAGCAACGCCCATCATATTGGCTTCTGCAATTCCCATTTGAAAAAAGCGTTCTGGATGATTCTTTTTGAAATCACCCATTTTTAATGAACCTGTAAGGTCAGCGGTAAGTGCCACTACGTTTTCATTGGTTTTTCCGAGTTGAGTTAAGGCATCGCCAAAACCAGAACGCGTGTCTTTTTTTTCGGTATATGTATATGTTTTCATCTGCTTTCTAATAATCGTTTAATGTTTCTGGATTTTGTGCTAATGCAGCTTCCAATTGTTCATCTGATGGTGCTTTTCCATGCCACGCATGTGTTCCCATCATAAAGTCAATGCCATTTCCCATTTGCGTATGCATAATAATACAGACAGGCTTTCCTTTTCCTGTTTTTACTTTGGCTTGAGTCAAACCTTCTAAAACAGATGCGATATCATTTCCTTTTGTTACTTCTATAACATCCCAACCAAATGCAGTGAACTTAGCTTTCAAATCGCCCATAGGAAGTACTTCGTCTAAGTCGCCATCTATTTGTTTGTGATTGTAGTCTATAGTTGCAATAAGATTATCTACTTTGTTTCCTGCGGCATAAAGTATCGCTTCCCAATTTTGTCCTTCTTGCAGTTCGCCATCTCCACTTAATGTGTAAACGAGATGCGAATCACTATTCATTTTTTTGGCTAAAGCAGCTCCAATTGCTACACTTAACCCTTGACCTAATGAACCCGAAGCAATACGAATGCCTGGAAGTCCCTCGTGTGTGGTTGGATGACCTTGCAATCTTGAATTGAGCAATCTAAATGTATTCAATTCTTCTACAGGAAAATAGCCACTACGAGCCAAAATACTATAATATACAGGAGAAATATGACCGTTTGACAAAAAGAATAGGTCTTCATTGTTTCCATCCATAGTAAAATGCTTCGGATTGTAGTCCATTACTTCTTGAAAAAGACTTGCAAAAAACTCCACTGTTCCTAGTGATCCTCCAGGATGTCCTGACTGTACTTTATGTACCATGCGTACAATATCACGGCGCATTTGGATGCTTAATTGTTCTAAATTCTTAATTTTTGTCATAAATATTCTATTTGTTACAAAAGTACTTAAAAAAAATGTAGTTCTATTTATTAATTGCACAAAAAAAAGCCCAACTTATAAGTTGGGCTTCCTCAATATATAAGTATTGATTAGTCTATTTTTGAGCTTTCAAATATTTTTTGAATTGCTTTTTTGAAAGAATCTCTTTCAGTTTTCCTTGGTAATTCATTTTGTCTTTAACAGCAGCTGTAATTGTAGCGATATCTGCTGGAGCAAATGATTCTTTTCCATCCATTTCTGCTACAACCAATTGTTTTTGGATAGCGTAACCAACTACATTGTTCCACTTAGCTAGTTTAGTAGTTTGTTCTTCATCAAGTTTAACGGTACTTGCTATTTGTTTTGTTGCTGTTTTGATAAATCCTTTAACATCAAATGTTTCTGAAGTTACTTTTGCAGTTTGTGCTTGTAATGCAAATGTCAATATTAATGCAAAAACGGTGATAATTCTTTTCATCTTATTTTTATTTATTTGTTTAAATTCAAGGTTCAATTTTAAGAATTTTTTTTTAGTTGTGCAACTAAATAATTACTTAATAAAAATAAATTTTAGTGCTAATTAATTTGTTGTTTCATATAATTATTATAACTTTGCATTTCAAAGTACTTTTACAAAATGGAAGAAAAAGATTATTTACAAGACCTATCAGCTATTAAAAATATGATGAATCGTTCGTCACGATTTATTAGTTTAAGTGGACTTTCGGGTATTATGGCAGGTAGTTATGCGCTTATTGGTGCTTGGTTTGCTAGAAGCATATTGTATAAATTTAAACACGGTATAAGCTATCGTCAAATTAATTATTTGACCAACGAGCTTTGGTTTATTGCTATTGCTGTAGCGGTATTTTCTATACTTACGGCCTATGTTTTAACCAGTAAACGTGCTAAAAAAAATGGTGAAGAAATTTGGGATGTTTCGACTAAAAATTTAGTAGTTGCTTTTTTAATTCCTTTGCTTACAGGTGGTGTTTTTGGACTTTTGCTATTGAATCAACGCTATTTTGGACTGATAGCACCGATAACTTTATTGTTTTATGGTTTGGCATTGATTAATGCGAGCAAATATACCTTGGGAACGGTTAAATATTTAGGGTTTTCAGAGCTTATTTTAGGTTTATTGTCAACCTACTTTGTAGGTTATGGCCTGCTATTCTGGACACTAGGTTTTGGTGTAATGCATATTGTTTATGGTACAATAATGTACTTCCGTTATGAAAAAAAATAAATGATAGGTGAAAACTATTTTACAAAATATTAATAAGGTTTTTGACAATCGGGTGCGTTTGGGCATTATGAGTGCTTTGATGGTCAATGAAAATCTCGATTTTAAATCGCTTAAAAAATTATTAGGTGTAACGGATGGTAATTTGGCAAGTCACATCAAATCGTTGCAAAAAGCGGGTTATATCGTGGTGATGAAACAATTTATTGCCAATAAACCCAATACCAGTTATCAGATTTCGCTAGAAGGGCGTAATGCCTTCAAAAAACATATTGATGCATTGGAGCGTTTAATACAATTACGAAACAAATAACATTTTTTTTAACTTATTAACTTTGAAATGCAAAGTACTTTTAATTACAATATAATGAATATACGAACAACACTTTTGGTCTGGCTATATGATATATCAAAAAAAGCTTATGCGCAATATTTTAAAAAACAAGCACCTTGGAAAGCGACGCGGCAATCGTTGTTGTTTTATCCAAAAGACTCTTTGGCTTATGCTTTGGGAATGTTTTTGACCAAAAACAATTTCACTATGGAAGCCAAGCTCGAATCGCACGATGTTTTTCATACCATCATTGGTTTTGATACCAAAATACAAGATGAACTAGCCATGCAATATTTCTTAATGGGCAATGGCAAGCGTAGCGTTTATATGTTTTTAGTACTTATTTCAGGCTCATTTTTGTTTCCAGAGCATTGGATTTATTTTAAAAAATCATACCGAAAAGGTAAAGAAACACCGCCTTTTTATCATTGGAATTTTGAGAAAATGCTTGCTATTTCTTTACAGAAAATTCAACAAATTTTATTTAATCAATCAATTTATACATTATAATTATGAAAACTATTTTAACAACTAGTACAGCGCTAATTTTTAGTGTTTTATTTTACAAACAAGCATTAGGACTCAATGTATTTCTATTTGCTGTCTTACTCGTTATTTTTGTTTTATATCAAAATAAAAATCGTTTTAACAAGCTCCAAATCTTAAATGGTATGCTCCTTATCATTATGGCTTTTTTAGGTATTTTGTATCAAAATGCATTAACGCTCTATGCCATATTTTTTAGCTTATTGCTATTTGTAGGAAGCATTTCGAATGTACGTTCTAGTTCGTTTGTAATGCAACTTAACGGTTTGCTCTCGATTATATCAGGAGTACTAATGCATCGTTTTGAACAAGTAAAAATGCCTAAAGAAAACACCAATAACAATGCGCTAAATTATGCTTATTGGTTTAAACTCTTGGCTGTTATCTCGGTTGTTTTATTTGTGTTCATAATGCTTTATCGTAATGCAAACCCTATTATTAATGCCTTTATATCAAAAATAAATTTTGATTTCATCAGTTTACAATGGTTGTTTTTTACTGCCGCAGCTTATTATTTTATTAATAATATGGTTTATCCAACGGTCATAGAGCCGCTTACGAGTAAAGATTTGAACGCTTCTAATGCACTTGATTCGTCATCAAATAAAGTGCTTTCTGAACAAAAAACACACGAAAAAAACCAAATGGGAGTAGTGCTATTTTCATTATTAAATGTATTAATAGTATTTGTATTAGCTACAGACGTTATTTTTATGTTTCGTGATAAACAATTGAATGCAATGCAGCTTTCCGAACAGTTGCACCAAGGTGTTAATGCCTTAATTGTAGCCATAGTGAGCGCTATTTTTTTGATTTTGTACTTTTTTCAAGGCAATCTCAATTTTTATAAAGCCAATAGACGACTCAAACAAGTCACTTATCTTTGGATTGTACTTAACCTGTTTTTAGCAATGAGTACGTGGTACAAAAATTATCAATATGTAAGTTCTTTTGGCTTAACATATAAGCGTATCGGTGTTTTTGTATATCTTATTTTGGCGCTTTCTGGGCTTATTTTTACATTTATTAAAGTCTATAAAATTAGAAACTTTTGGTTTCTTATGCGCAATACTATACGACAAGCTTTTATAGTTCTTTTTATCAGCGCATTAGTCCCTTGGGATACTTTAATTACACATTATAATACCAAGTTTATTACAAATTTTGATATCAATTATCTGCTTAATCTAAACCATAATAAAGCGGTTTTATATGCTATAAAAGATAAATATCAATTTGAAAGGGATACTTACAATGTTATTGTAAAAAATTACAATGACTATAAAGCGGAGCAAGCCAAAAACACTTGGCAAGCTTATTCTTGGTATAATGTTAAGACACAATTCAATGATTAAAGCGATTTCTTCTACCGCACTCCGCTCAAGTTTAATGGCGTCGGGCTTATTAATATTGATAATAATGATGAATGAAACAGTTGGCGTTTATATTGTTTTGATAGCTTTTATCAGTTTTATTATCACTTTTTTCATAGCGCTGTTTATGATAATTGCCACTGTCGTTCCTTTGATACTATATGGTTTGCTTATTCAGCATAGTACTATAGAAACTGTTTTTAAGCAATTCTTCCCTTATTATGCATTATTTTCTTTTGGATTCTGTGTCTATTTGTCTTTAAGCGATGATGAAGCATATTACATTTTTGTTCCTGCATTTTTCACTTCCATAATGGCTTGGTTATGGCTTTTCAAATCACTTCTAAATACTAATTATGAAAACAAATACTAAAATACTAGTACTAACAGTCTTGAGTTTCTTACTTTTAAAATATAGAATTCATACAACACAAAGTTATTTTTATCTCTTTCTGATATGGAACTTGTTTTTGGCATTTGTGCCATTAGGATTAAGCACGTATTTGTCTCAAAATATAAATAAATATAGTGTGTTCGCCATTTTTCCTATTTGGTTGCTCTTTTTGCCTAACGCACCTTATATTTTTACAGATTTAATACATTTGGGAAAATACAGTAAAATGGGGTTTTGGTATGATTTAGTACTCATTAGCAGTTTTGCAAGCACAGGAATGTTAGCATATTTTATTACAGTAAAGCAAATGTATGTTATTTTAAAACAGTATTTAAAACCCAAAAACGTACAGTTGCTATTTGTTTTTATAGCATTTCTCAATGGTTTTGGCATTTATTTAGGGCGTTTCTTACGTTGGAATTCTTGGGATATTATTCATAAACCAAATAAGTTGT
Source organism: Flavobacteriaceae bacterium (assembly GCA_027073495.1). Taxonomy (GTDB): domain Bacteria; phylum Bacteroidota; class Bacteroidia; order Flavobacteriales; family Flavobacteriaceae; genus JALSVQ01. The sequence continues at coordinate 14,685 of JALSVQ010000192.1, forward strand.
TTTTGGAAATATTTACACGCTTAAGGCATCCAATTGTACATATTAATTCGTGGTTATTTACTGTAGCATTTGGTAGTATTCTTGCTCTAGGTTTTTGGAGAATAGTGATTCAGGAATTGAAAAACGAGAAACTATAAAACAATAATAGGTGTCTTAAAAGGCTATAGGCCGCTTTGCTGTAAGACAATCTCAAATATATCAAACGCAAGTGATTTTAGACGGTAACAGTAATAAATAATCTAAGATTCTATTTTTGGTAGGGTTTTTGCAATATGAATAGTTATAGTATTAAATAGAAAGATTATGAAAAAAAGATTACTTATTATATTGCTCGCATTTTATAGCTTTGGTTTTGCTCAAAATCAAACCGAAAAGCAGTTGAATCAAGATATTACCTTTGCTATTTATCCTAATCCTGTGCATCAAGTGTTTCATATTAAAACGGATGAAGTTATTGTCAAAGTAAAGATTTTTAATATTCTGGGAAAACAAGTGGAGCAGTTTGATACGCAAGAAAAATATGATGTTTCGGAACTGAAAAGAGGAATATACTTACTGCATCTCGAAACAGCATCTGGTATTGCAGTTCGTAAACTAGTTGTTAAGTAGTATTTTACAGATCAATACATTATGATATTTTCAAACTACATATTACGATGCAGTGCTTTGAAATAAGCAAAAGCATTAATGAGGCGCGAACCATACCAAGAAAAATATTCTCCAGATACCAAAATGGTTTTTATGCCTGTTTGTTTTTCTAATGCAATCACATCATTATCCTTAAAAGGGTAGGGCTCAGAGCTAAGTAATAATAGTTCTGCATCAGCGAGTTCTGCGAGTTCAATTTGAGGATAATGACCTTTATTAGAAATACTATTTTCAAATTTGTTTAATGCCAATAATGTATTGATAAACGTAGCTTCTCCAGCGACCATCCAAGGGTTTTTCCAAATAAAATAAGCCACTTTTTTTATTTTTTTATTTTTAATAAATTCAATAAAATCTATTTTTTTTGTAATGATTTCTTGATTAATTTCCATTGCTTTTTCTTCGCATTTGAGCATTGTTCCTAGTGTGGTGATAAGATTTAAAGTATCTTCAATAGTGTTGATATCACTTACAAAAACAGGTGCTATTTGCTGCAATTTCAAAACCATTTCTTGCGTATTTTCCTCTTTATTGCATAAGATAAAATCAGGTTTAAGGGCTTTTATTTTTTCGAAGTTTACTTGCTTTGTGCCGCCAACTTGTACTTTTTCTTTCCGTAAATGTTTTGGATATATACAAAAGCGTGTAATACCTACAAGCTGTTGTTCCAAACCTAAATCAACAAGCAATTCTGTGAGCGATGGCACAAGTGAGATAATACGTTTAGGAACTTGCTCTAGTGTCAGTTCAAAGCCTAAAGCATCAACTATTTTTTTGGGATAAGCCATAAACCTAAAAATGTAATTAATCCGTTAATACCCAAAAGTTCAAACCCGAAGTGATAACCAGTTTTAAGCGGTACAAAATAGTTTAGTGCATAACTTATAGCTACTGATAGTACGCTAATTATGGGTATCCATTCACCTTTAACTTTTTTGCCTATAAAAATAGCAAAGAAGAAGATTCCCATAAGTGGGCCATACGTGTATGAAGCGATAGTGAATAACCCTGTAATAACACTTTGATCGAGCAGTTCATAAAACAAGATGATAATTAGTATTAAAGCAATAGATACCAGAATATGTGTTTTCTTACGCAGTGCTTCTTGCTCGCTTTTTTCTTTTTTCTCGATATCTAAAAAATCCACACAAACAGAAGTAGTAAGCGATGTTAATGCAGAATCAGCACTAGAATATGCAGCAGCTATCAAACCTAAGATAAATACAATAGCAAGCGGCATGCCTAAACCACTATTAACGGCTATTTCTGGAAATAATAAATCAGTTCGTGTTTTTCCAGCAATCATCGGTATTTCAATACCTTTTTGGTTGGCGTAGATAAATAGTAATGCTCCTAGAGATAGAAAAATAAAATTAACAAAAACCAATAAGCTAATCATGCTAAACATGTTTTTTTGTGCATCTTTAAGATTGCGACAGGTCAAATTTTTCTGCATCATATCTTGATCCAAACCTGTCATTGCTATTGCCATAAAAGCACCACCAAATAGTGATTTCCAAAAATAGGATTTGCTTTTGAAATCATCAAAAAATAGAATTTTATTGTATTCTTTTAAAGCATCTGAATGTAAAAAATCTTGAACAGACCAATTCAATTGATTTAAAATAAAGAAAATTGCCATTATAACAGCTGCAAGCATAAAAAATGTTTGCAAGGTATCTGTCCAAACTATGGTTTTTATTCCTGCACGATGTGTATAGACCCAAATAAGTGCAATAGAAAAAATAACGGTGACAGCAAAAGGCACGCCTAACTGTTCAAAAATAAGATATTGAAAGGTCAGCGCAACTAAATATAGTCGAAAAGCCGCTCCTATAGTTCGTGATAGTAAGAAAAAAGCGGCTCCAGTTTTATGTGCTTCTGTTCCCAATTTTTTATCAAGATATTGGTAGATAGAAGTAACATTAGCTTTATAATAAATAGGTAATAATACATAAATAATGACCATTGTACCGATAAAAAAACCAAATACCATTTGCATATAGCTAAAGTGAGCAGTGCCAACAGTTCCAGGTACAGAAATAAAGGTAACTCCAGAAAGTGTAGCGCCAATCATTCCAAAAGCAACCAAATACCAAGGCGATTGTTTTCCTGCTTTAAAAAAAGCTTCATTTGAAGTGCTTTTTCTACTCGTAAGATAGGAGATGAGCATCAAAAGAAAAAAATAGCCAACAATAAGTATAATAATATGTAGTGGTTTCATAAAACTTAAATTTGAGTTTGACAAACTTAACAAAAAATAAGGAAATATAGTGTATATTTGCCCAATGGAATTTGCATCAAAACATCTGGAAAAAGCGGTGAGCGAGATTGCGCAATTACCCGGTATTGGTAAGCGCACGGCTTTGCGTTTGGCTTTGCATTTACTCAAGCAGCCACCGTCTCAGACAGAAAAATTGACCACAGCATTACAAAATCTTGTTACTGAAGTCAAATTTTGCAAATCGTGTCATAATATTTCGGATGTTGCTATTTGTGAAATCTGCTCAAGTCCAAAACGTGACACAACACTAGTTTGTGTGGTAGAAGATATCCGTGATGTGATAGCTATAGAAAATACAGCTCAATTCAATGGTTTGTATCATGTGCTTGGCGGAAAAATTTCGCCGATTGACGGTATAGCACCTTCAGATTTGAATATAGATACTTTAATACATAAAGCGGCTTCTGGAACGGTTAAAGAAATAATTTTTGCATTAAGTCCAACCATCGAAGGCGATACTACCAATTTTTATATTTATAGAAAACTCAAAGATTTTGATTTGAAAATAGCAACCATAGCACGAGGTGTTTCTATTGGTGATGAATTGGAATATGCAGATGAAGTCACCTTAGGACGTAGTATTTTGCATCGTATTCCTTTTGAGAACGCGCTTTAAATTACACTAGCTTAAAACTCATAACTCATCACTATTTTTCACTTTTCGTTATACATTTTTCATTCAAGGATAAGATTTCTCGATGTTCGTTTCTCACTTTGTCGAAATGACAACTCCTAATTCATCACTCATCACTATTTTCATTCTCGCTGTTTATCAACAACTTATTAACAAGAGTTATGAACAGAATATTTTATAATTATAATTGTATTTTTGCCTTCAAATTTGAATATAATTGTATTTTTGAGCTATGGAAAAAGCTTTAAAAAAACATCAAAATTTCAATACCCAATCGGGGAATATCATCGCCTTAGAGAAAGGAAAATTGCCGCCACAAGCACTTGATCTTGAAGAGGTTGTTCTTGGCGCGATGATGATTGATACCAAAGGGGTAAACGAAGTAATTGATATTTTAAGCCCTGAGGCTTTTTACAAAGAAGCACATCAAGAAATCTTTCGTGCTATTTTCAAACTCTTTACAGAAACACAACCTATTGACTTGCGTACTGTTGCCAATCAGCTTAAGAAAGATGCTAAGTTAGCATTGGTAGGAGGTGATTTTTATTTAATTAATCTGACTCAAAAAGTAGCTTCATCGGCGCATATCGAATTTCATTCACGTATTATTTTACAGAAATTTATCCAGCGTGAACTGATTAAAATTTCCAATGAAATCATTGAAGACGCTTATGATGAAACAACCGATGTTTTTGATTTGCTTGACAGTGCCGAGAGTAAACTTTTTGAAGTAACACAAGGAAACCTCAAAAGAAGCTCGGAGTCAGCAATGAGTTTGGTGTCGCAGGCAAAACTACGTATTCAAGAGATTGCTAGTAAAGAAGGTACGAGTGGAATAGCAACAGGCTTTACCAAAGTAGATGAGGTTACCTCAGGGTGGCAACCTAGTGATTTGGTCATTCTTGCTGCGCGTCCTGGTATGGGTAAAACGGCTTTTGTGCTTTCTATGGCACGTAATATGGCTATTGATTCGGAAGCACCTGTGGCTTTTTTCTCGCTAGAGATGTCTTCAGTACAGCTAATCACACGACTTATTTCTTCAGAAACAGGTATTAGTTCTGAGAAACTACGTACAGGAAAACTTTCAAGCACCGAATGGAATGTCTTGAATACTAAAGTAAAAGATTTAGAAAAAGCACCATTATATATTGACGATACACCTGCATTATCTATTTTTGATTTACGCGCTAAGGCGAGGCGTTTGGTTTCTCAATTTGGAATTAAAATAATTGTAGTCGATTATTTACAATTAATGACAGCTTCATCAAGTAAAGGCGCAGGAAATCGCGAACAAGAAATTTCTACTATTTCTCGTAATCTTAAAGCCTTGGCAAAGGAACTTGAAGTTCCTGTTATTGCATTGTCACAATTGTCGCGTGCCGTAGAAACACGTACAGGGTCGAAGCGTCCTATACTTTCCGATTTACGTGAATCTGGAGCTATTGAACAAGATGCAGATATTGTTTCGTTTATCTACAGACCTGAATATTATAAACTCGAGACTTGGGATGATAACGAGCAAACACCTTGTGCTAATCAAGCAGAAATTATTTTTGCAAAGCATCGTAATGGTTCACTAGCAGATGTTCGTTTGAAATTTGAAGGACAGTATGGTCGTTTTGCCAATTTGGATGAATTTGATATTCCGCAAGAATTTCAATCTAAAATGAATGCAACACCGAGTTTTGAAACTATAGCAGAAGATAAAACAGACGAAAATATTCATAAGAAAAAAATACAAAATCCTAATGATGCTTTCCCTTCAAATGACGTTTTCCCGTCAATAGATGATACAAGTTTTGAAGATGATTCAGAAGAGGATAGTTTAGATTTTTAATAGTTGTTTTTATAAAAAAACATTTCTAATTTTCGACAAAGCAAAGAATGAACGCCGAGAAATCTACTAGCTGCAATCAATTGATCTGCGACTAAATGACATAAAAGAAAATTTCTATCGTTTCAAACTAAAATGTCCTCGTAGTATTTCTTGATTATTCAATAAAATGACATACCAATAATCAGCACTTGGCATTGCTACATTATTTAGTGTGCCATCCCAACCTAGGGTATTAGGGTTTAATTGTTTTATGATTTTTCCATAACGATCAAAGATGTTAATACTTTGTATTTGATTGTCACTATCAATTATTTTCCAGTAATCATTATAACCATCTCCATTGGGTGTAAACTGACTTGGTATTTCAAAAAGTGTAATATAAAAATTAATACTGTGTATTTCGCAACTATCACTATCTCTTACGGTCAATGTATGTATTCCTGCAGGCAAATCATAGAAATAATTATTAGGCTGGAAATTATAATTATCCAATTGATATTCAAAGGTAATACCTGTTTCGGTCATTATTACTGTTAAATCATTTTGATTACTTATATGTAATCTGTCTAATGTTAATGCAAACGGAATAATTGGGTCAACTGCAAGATTGAAAGTAGTTTCATCATAACATTCAAAGTTATTGGTAACGCGCACGGTTATCGTTTCTTGATACGCTACAGTATTGGTGTAAGGATCTGTAAGGTTGAGTGTATTTCCTGATTGATCATAGTAGCTTACAGTAAGTCCTGTTTGTGAACCTATAACTTGATTTTCAATGTTGGGCAAGTCGGTATTGAAACTAGCAAATCCATTTTGATTACTATCACAAGTGTGTATATCGGCCACTGGAAGTGCGTGAAAATTATTATCTAAAGTTGTATTATTAATAGATGCTAAAGTAAAATATTTAATACTGTTTGTAGGAAATTGTGTTGTAGAAAGCCCTGATAAAGTCACAATATTTCCACTAATACTTATGTTTAATCCTCCAGAGCTGTCAAAAATTGTAGCATTGGTAAAATCGCCATCATCATCTACGAGTAGTCGTAAATCGGAAGCATTAATAGGAGGAATGTCAACACAAATATTGAGTTGTAAATCAATATTAAATTGCGCTGTAGAATTTGTGTTTTGAAGTTTCCATTCGCGAGCCAATCGACTAACTACACCTGCTGGTCGCTCTGGATTTATGGGTATCGTTACACTTGTAAATTCATCATTTCTTCCAAGGACAATAAATGAATTATCATTTGTAAAACTACCAGTATTTAATTGATTGCTACTAGCCAAGCTAGCCAAATATATTCTTAAATTATCAGCAGTAGTGTGTGATTGTTTTTGGTTTAATTGGCTTGCATCATCACGACCTATTCCAATAATGTCATGCCAATATTGATAAGATCCATTTCCTGTGAATATACTTGTTCCATTACTATCATAGAAATTGTCATTTATACCAGATCGGTTAGGTGTGATGCCGTATTTTAATGCCAAATAAGAGTTGATTTTATAGCGGTCAGTGGAACTTGGTACATTATCATAGATTATAACTTCTGCTATATGCCCTTTGTGACTGTTGGCAGTGTTATTACCACCGCCAATATTACTACTTCCTCCATCTCCGATGCTACCAGAAAAAGACATACTGCCATTTAAAGCTGTATTCCGATAATAGTTTATGTTTGATCCGTCATAACTCCCTTCAAGAATAGACGAGCTCATAGTAGGTCCTCCTATAAATGTACTGCTAGATTTATTACCCCATTGGTTTACCCAAAAACCAAAGTCAACTTGTCCGTTAAAACTTGCTAAACCATAACCTCCAGAAGTCCATTGACTATCGGTTTGTCCAGAGACCATAGCGTGCCAATAATCACCACCACCTTCGTTGGTTCCTACTGCGAAGACTGTTACGGTATTACTTGCGGGATTTATGAGGTCATTCATGCTTAAATGCTCATTGCTGCCGTCAAAATATAACGCGGGGTTGTAATTGTTGAAAATTGAATTAAACGACGGTTGGTATGCTGTGTTTAGTTGTGTAGCATCATTTCCATTTAAACTGCTATCAGTCCACGAAGACACATTACCAGCTCCATCAATTGTAAGTCCAGTATCAGCTTTAGTCCAAAAAACATTATTAGTACTTACACCACCAGGAGCTTGTGCCCAATTTTGTAGTGTTAATAATGTGCATATTAGTATTAATATGAATTTTGAAGCACTGTTTTGCATACTATTTTTTAATTATCTTGATACTTTTGCTTTTGCCATTTTGTTTTATTTTTATAAAATAAACACCTGTAATGAGACTTTGTGTATCCAATGTTAACGATGTTCTTGGGTTAATATTGTTTTTTGTTCCTTTTAATACAACACGTCCTAATAAATCATACACATAATAGTCAATAGCTTTTTCTGAAAACGTATCTATGATAACATTTATAGTGTCTGAAAATGGATTTGGGTATGCTTTTACAGTTAAATCAGCGATAGCAGTTTCATCTGCGCTCAAAGAGCCATCAATATTAAATAGTAATTCACTAAACCCAAAACAAGATCCGCCATAGTTTGATGTTGGTGTGATAAGCACATAACGTGCAGAAACACCTCCAAAATCAGGACCAAATTCACCTTCGTATTGTGATAGTCCATTGGCTTGATTTGCAGTAAAACTACCTAAATTTGTCCAGTTTGTTCCATCTATAGAATAATCAACTTTATAGTCCATAATTCCATAGTCGAGATGGCTAGGGTCATTGCTGTTCCAAAGTTTGGTGTTATGCAAGGTGTAGGTATAGCCTAAATCATATTTTATCCAATGAGTGGTACCATAACTTGTTTTTGGATTGGGTGAAGCTGTACATGAAATCCAGCCGTCATACCAATTGGTACTATGTCTGTTTTCTAGACATTGTGCTTGACTTGTTAAGCCAGTAAGCATAAAAATAATAAAGAGTGTAACTAATTTTTTCATTGTTTTATAGTGTCATAAATCCAATTGGAGCTACACCAGAACTGGTATCGTAGAAATTGGATAAGTTAGGAAATATTAAATTTAAATCTGAATTGGAAACACCAAACCATTTTGCCAATTCGGCAAAATAAAGATCGGTTGCAGTAGTAGGAAGTACAACGCCTCTACTGTGTAAGCTCGTATTACTATTCAATGCTAGCGAAGGAAATGTGCCATACATATCTTTACCATTCACTGCGCCACCCATCATAAAAGCATTTCCGCCCCAAGCGTGGTCAGTTCCATTGCCATTTGAGGTTAATGTTCTCCCAAAGTCAGAAGCACTAAAAGTGGTTACACCATTAGCAATATTTAATTCTTCGGTCACACCATTAAAATAGTTTAAGGCTTCGTCTACCATAGCAAGTTTTAGCCCGTGGTCATGGAGTAGTTCCGCATGATGATCCCAACCGCTTGCTTCCACAAAAAATATTTGTCTTGAAAAACCAAGTGTGTCACGAGCAGCAATAGTTTTTGCGACCATACGTAACTGTGCTGCTAGATCATTTCCTGAAGGGTAAGGTGTTGTGAAGCTAGGAACAGCATCTATAGCATCTTGAAAAACCAAACTCGTATCATTAGAGCTTTTTATAGTGTTTTTGTAAGTGTTTTTATAAATATCATAGTAATCTTGATCCATCATAGAAGTCATGGCTGTTTTTCTAGCGAGACTATACGGATCTGTAGCTTCCCAATCGGTAATACTTATAGCTCCGTCTGCAGTAATTACATAAGGAATAACTTCATTACCATATTGGAATGTATTGATACCGTTAAGTGAAATATTCATAGAAATATCCTGATTGGTATTCATAGATTGTATAATATCTGCTACACGACCGCCCCAACCTTTGTGTGTACGCTCATTAGGGCGTCCTGTTTGCCATTGCATTCTTTGGTCAAGATGCGAGTATAAACCCAACGGACGTTCAACAGTGCCATTAATGTATTGTGCCTTTGTCATAGGAGCTACTAATGTACCAACATTGCTCAAAAAAGCCAATTTATTATTCTCAAATAGGTTTTGAAAGTTAGGCATTGAAGGGTTAAGTCCGTAAGTTCTTCCGTCAGAAGTCAATGGATTAATAGCCAAAAGATCAGCTTGTGAAATAGCCAAATTAGAACGTGTCGTTTGATATTCTGAATATTCTGTATTACCTCTTGGTATCAGCATATTAAAAGAATCATTACCACCATTAAGCATAACCATAACGAGTGCTTTATAATCACCAGGAGGAAAAGCTGAGTTATCTGCCGCTGCTGCCGCAAAAGCTTTAAGGTTTATCAATGACGAAAATATACTCGTGTAAGCCATTGCACTGCAAGATTGCCCTAGGAATCGTCTTCTTGAAATATTATTTTTATTATTTGAATGCATACTCGTTTATTTAATTATTGCATAATCTGGACTTATCAAAAGTAGCCAAAGTGCGATTTTAGATTTTTTTAATAATGTGGCGTCATCACTTCCTACAAAGTTTGCCATAGCATCTTTTATTATAGTTCTTGTGTCATTAGATAATTGCCCATTGGTAAAGAGCTTATCAAGATAGTTTAGTAAAGTTTCAGGATCTCGTGCGTAATATTTAAGTTGTGTAAAATCAAAAGTAGCATCAGCAAGACCAAAGTGAGATTGGTCACCATATAAAGGGTTTTGAAGATAAATGTATGCATCAAAAGTATTGAGATAGCCGATACTCGTAAAAGAATCGTGTATTTGAAACTCTGGCGCTAGCATACCTGCATCTGCAATAGGTCCATTAGGACTAAAATCAGGATAATAAAAGTTGAATATACTCAAAGCACTAAGTGGTGCTTGATAGGTGTAACTTTGAAAATCACTTCCATCGTTCCAGTGTTTCCCTGAAGGATTGTTAAGTGGTATTTGTCGTAAAAGATTAAAATAACGAATCATTGGTTCGCGTAGTTTTCCTTGATTTGGGTTTGTAGTCCAACTGCAAGAACGTGCTTCAGGATGGAGTAGAATAGCTTTAATTACAGCTTTCATATCACCTCTAACGCCATTGGTATTATTAAACGCATTAGCAACAGCATTAATATATTGTGGTGAAGGGTTTGATTTTACCAAACGCTGTATGAGTCGTAATGCAATAAATGGCGCTGTATTTTGATGCGTGAATAATAAATGAATAGCATCGGTTACGTCTTGCATGCCTGTTTGCCCAGCAGGAATCACATAACCGTCTAATAAATATTTTTCTCCAGCTTCGTGGTAGGCATCATACATAGCCATTGGCGTTTGTTTATTGACGGTAGAAAAATCAAGTCCAAATGAGGCAGGAACCCCATATAAACCTGCTCCAGCACCAAAGCCGGTAAATACTTTTGCAAACTCGCCAATAGCATCATTATCATAAGTGGGAATACGATTGCCACTTCCATCCAATTGATACGAGCCATCGTTATTAAGTTTGTAGAGTCCAATGGTAAAGAGTTGCATTACTTCACGTGCATAATTTTCATCGGGAAATTGGTTATTTGCTAAGTCTGATTTCGGATTGTTATAATAAGTAAGGTATCTACCCATCATCGGCTGACGTGTTACATCCATTAAAAGTGTTTCAAAATTGCCAAATGCATCATTGAGTAAAACATCGTAAAAATAGCCAGAACCCTCTCCCCAGCGCTCTTTTTCGAGTTCATCAGAAAAAGAAAAAATTTCACTTAAAGCTAAAGCCACACGCTGTCTTAATAAGTCCTCATTATTGGTGTTCATCTCCCACCAAGCGTACATAAAATGAAAATCTTGAGGTCCAAAATAGGTACCTGGAGTTCCTCCATTGTCATAATAAAGTGTTTTTGCATCTTCAAAAATAGATGTGGTAAGGTCACCCATAGATTGTGTTGTCGTTGGTAAGGTAAATTGGTTATCAATCCAAGCTTCAAAAGTGCCTTCTGATACATTTTTGATGTAGTTCAAATCGGTGCCAAAAGTTGCTTGAGCTAGAAAACGTGATGTTTCTAGTAGTCGCGCATCCAAACCTTGTCCATCAATGGTATGTTCAGGGCTAGCGGTCTCTGTCCAATCAACTTTACTTTGTTGACTACTTGCAGTGGCTGTAACTCCTGTGCTATGACCTGCTCCGACATAATCGGTGTACTGTGCTTGTGTATTAATGCTAATAAAAAAAGCACAAAAATAAAATAAAAACTTCATAATGAAAGTGTAAAATTAAGTAGTTGTAATTCAATAGTGCAAAGATAATAAAAAAAAAGAGAACTGCAACTATTTTTTTTGTTAAAAAAATAAATATCTTTGAAAAATGAACTAAATAACTGAGAATAAGAAGGAAACGAGTAGTGATTTTGCATTAAGACCATGTTTTCGTTTTGAAGTCAATTATTCTAGAGATGCATTGCTTCAAGACTTTAAGCAAAATTTATCCGAACAATCTTGCGCGCTTTGCGGACTAGTGAGTAAACACGTGGTTATAAATGTGCCGAAAGAAGATGAACATTTTTGGTCTCCCCAATTAAGTTTAGATGTAGAGGTCAATCCCAATAACCCGAAGAAAGCTATTGTGAGGTATTGTGAGGTATTTTTGCTCCCAAGCCGCAAATATGGACGATGTTTATGTTTTTTCATTTTGCTATTGCAGCAGCTTTTTTTGTTGCTTTAACGGTACTTTATGTCAATTGGCAACTTGAAAAAGATTATACAGCTGCACTATATAGTGTATTTGTATTACCAGCTTTAAGTGGCTTATTGTTTCTAGCAGGACAATATGGCAAACGCAAAGGGCACAATCAAATGCTTAATTTATACAAATTTTTAGTTAAAAGTTTAGAAGGCTAATTTTTTGGAATAATTTTTGTAGTTTTGATAACTAGAATAAAAAATCAAATTGAAAAAGAAAATATATTTTATCATACTGTTTAGCCTCATTAATTTTTGGCAAATTCGAGCATCGTATTTGTTGATTCCGATGGATTATGAAAGTCAAAAAAATCATTTAAAGGCTTATGGTATTACGTATTGGGTTTTAAATAAAGGGCAAAAAGTCAAATGGTTACTCAATTATCGAGGAGGGAGTTTTCTGCTCGAAGATGATCCAGAAACCAAAAAAGAATGTTTAATACGAGGTGTTTCTTTTGAAGAAATTTCTACTGATAAAGCAACACAAATACTTACAGAAATAAGCAGTCCTAGTGTTAATCAAGAAGCTATTGTGCTAGAAAAAGCACCAAAAATAGCCGTATATTCACCACCAAGTAAACAACCTTGGGATGATGCCGTAACTATGGTACTTACTTTTGCCGAGATACCTTATGATGTTATCTATGATAAAGATGTATTGGATGATAAGCTGTTATTGTATGATTGGTTACATCTGCACCACGAAGATTTTTCAGGACAGTATGGCAAATTTTATGCTTCGTTTCGTGCAGCACCATGGTATATAGAAAATAAAAAGTTTCTAGAAGAAGAAGCACAAGAATTGGGTTTTGATAAAGTTTCAAAATTAAAACTCGCAGTTGCTCAAAAAATTTCGAATTACGTTATTGGTGGTGGTTTTATGTTCGCGATGTGCTCTGCTACAGATAGTTTTGATATTGCACTTGCGGCAGCAAATACTGATATTTGTGAACCCATGTTCGATGGTGACCCTTCTGCGGCTAATTATCAAAATCAATTGGACTATACCAAACCCTTTGCGTTTAAAGATTTTAAGCTAGAGCGTAGCCCTTTAGTTTACGAATTTTCAAATATAGATACTACTAGAAAAAGAAGAGTCCCCAAAGAAGCTGATTATTTTACTTTAATGCAATATTCTGCTAAGTGGGATCCAATACCAACCATGCTTACGCAAAATCACACCATGCTCGTTAAAGGTTTTATGGGGCAAACAACGGCCTTTAACCCAAAACTGATTAAATCTCCTGTTTTAATAATGGGAACGACCAAAATTAATGGCGAAGCAAAATATATTCACGGCATAAAAGGTAAGGGCATGTTTACTTTTTATGGCGGACACGACCCCGAAGATTATCAGCATCGCGTGGGTGAACCACCAACAGAACTCGAATTGCACCCAACATCACCAGGATACCGTTTAATATTAAATAACGTACTTTTTCCTGCGGCGAAAAAAAAGAAACGAAAAACTTAAAAATAATTTATAATGAAAAAATATAGTTTAATAGCCCTAGCAGCATTATTTAGTTTAACTGCTTGTGGACAAGAAATAAAAAAAACAAATCAATTTGATACGCCTTATAAGTTCACATCAATAATAGATGTAGATGCTACAAGTGTAAAAAGCCAAGGACGTACAGGTACATGCTGGAGTTTTTCAACTTCCTCTTTTGTAGAATCCGAAATACTACGCAAAACAGGAAAAATGGTTGATGTTTCCGAAATGTATAATGCTAGAGAATCGTATGAGCGCAAAGCAGAAAACTATATTTTGCGCAGCGGAAAAGCACAATTTGGTGAAGGCGGATTAGCCCACGACGTGATGAATAATATTCGCGAAAATGGTATTGTTCCAAATGATTTATACGATAAAACCAAAGAAGAAAAAGGCTATTATGATCATAGTAAATTGGTAAAAGAGCTCGAGTATTTGGTACATAGCGTGGTGCATAATAAAGATTCATTAAAAATGGATTGGCATCAAATGATTAATACTACTTTAGATAATTATTTTGGCAAAGAACCGCATAAATTTGTTATCGCAGGGAAAACCTATTCACCACGAAAATATCGTGACTATTTAAAAATTAACCCAGCTGATTATATTACAATCACTTCATTTACACATCATGAGTTTCATAAACCTTTTGTATTAGAAATACCAGATAATTATGCCAATGGTGCTATGTACAATCTGCGTTTGGATGAGATGATGCAAACTCTTGAAAATGTAGTGCGCAAAGGCTATTCTGTGGCTTTAGATGTAGATGTTTCAGAAGCTACTTTTAATGCCAAAGCAGGAATGGCAATTTTGCCAAAGGAAAGCGTAGAAAAACTGAAAACGAATGGTAAACTATTTAAAGTCATTACTCCAGAGCAAAAAATCACAGCGGAATATAGACAAAAAGAGTTTTATAATGGAGACACTACCGATGACCATTTAATGCATATTACAGGTTTGTTAAAAGACCAAGCAGGAAATCTATATTATAAAGTTAAAAATTCTTGGGGAAGCAAAAATTTAGGACATGGCGGTTACGTATATATGTCAGTTCCTTATTTACGCCTAAAAATGATTTCGTTTATGGTCAATAAAGAAGCTTTAGATGCCAAATTAAAAACAACATTAGATTTGGAATAAGGCTATTGAAATTTTTAAAGAGAAAACTAAAAAAAAAATCCGTTGAGTAACCTGCGGATTTTTTAATTTCAATTTTTAAAGACTTATTGTAAATTAGCCAAGGTCTTTTGTTTAATATTTTATAGCGAAGCGGTCTAATTATGCTGCGACATATTCAGGTTCTTGACCTAGCTCTTTAAGTTGTTTGTAATGCGCTTTTATAGCATCCCAAATAGAGTCGTATTCATGATATGGAAGATTGTATTCTTGTGCAGTTTCTTTTACAAATGCAGCTATTTTTTTGTAGTGGACATGACTGATATTTGTAAATAGGTGATGTTCTACTTGATGATTAAGTCCGCCAGTGTAGAATTCAACAAATCTACCATTAGGTGAGAAATTTGATGTTGTATGCAATTGATGAATTGCCCAAGTATTTTTTATAGCTCCATTTTCATCTGGGAGAGGCATATCAGTGTTTGGCATTATGTGAGCCAATTGAAAAACAACACTGAGTATTATGCCTGCAGTATAGTGCATAATGAAGAAGCCAATTAATACTTGCCACCAATCAAACCCTGATAATAGTGGTAATGCTACCCAAATAGTATAATAGATAATTTTGGCTACAATAACTGTTGTCCACTGTGTTACAGGGTTAGGCGCTTTTCCATAAGCTAATTTTCGCTTCAAATATTGATAGGTTTGTTTAAAATCTGTAGTAATAGCCCAATTAATGGTTAATAATCCATAAAGGATAAAAGCATAATATTTTTGAAATTTATGAATTTTCAACCACTTGGCATGTTTCGAGAAACGAATAATTCTACCAGCATCTATATCTTCGTCATAACCTTGAATATTGGTGTATGTATGATGAAGTACATTGTGTTGTATTTGCCAATTATAAACATTTCCTGCTAGGATGTAAATACTACTTCCCATAAGCTTGTTTACCCATGCTTTACTTGAAAATGCACCATGATTAGCATCGTGCATCACGTTCATCCCAACTCCAGCCATTCCGAAACCAATAGTGATAACTAGCAGCAATTGAGCCCAAGTAGGTACTTCTATAGTAAGCAATACAACTAACGGAGCTAGAAATAATGCGAACATTACAAAAGCTTTAAAATACAAGTAGGAATTTCCTGTTTTCTTTATGTTATTCTCTTTAAAATAGGAGTTTATTTTTTTATTTAAAGTTCTGTAAAATCGAGTTTTATCTACGTTTGAAAACTTAATAGTTTTTGTTTCCATAATAATTTTGTTTTTTTAATTTTTAACGAAAGTACTTCTTTTTTATTTTATACTTCTATTTTTTTAATAAAATAAGTCATTGTTGTCCGATTAAAAATATTTTATATTCTGCCAAGTTAATATACTGTTGGGTTTAAAAGATATTTATTTTTTTTTAATAATTATAACGCACATTATCAATCAGTTACTATTAAGTCTTTAGTCTAACATCTAAAAGCGAAGCGGTCTAAAGTCTTTTATCGGACAATAGTAAAAATAAGTAGAAAGAATAAAATTAAATTTTTGTACTTTTGTGCATCATTTTATAAGCCAAAATAGTTATTGTATGCAGTTTGAAGATTTCAAAAAAGAAGTAATAGAAGATTATAAATTAGCACGTATTAGTCGTGAAACAAGCCTTTTGGGAAGACGCGAAGTACTGACTGGAAAGGCTAAATTTGGAATTTTTGGAGATGGAAAAGAAATACCGCAATTGGCTATGGCAAAGGTATTTGAAAATGGTGATTTTCGCTCAGGATATTATCGCGATCAAACCTTTATGCTGGCTATAGGAGCACTTACGGTGCAGCAGTTTTTTGCAAGTCTCTATGCCGATGCCGATGCGCTTAGAGAACCTGCTTCTGGAGGAAGACAGATGAATGGACATTTTGCAACGCCACTTTTGGACGAAAAGGGTGAGTGGTTAAAGCTTACAACTCAAAAAAATTCAAGTGCCGATATTTCGCCTACTGCAGGGCAAATGGCACGCCTTGTTGGACTTGCTCAAGCTTCCAAAATCTATCGTAATGAAAATGCATTAAAAAATAAAACAAATTTTTCTATTGATGGCAATGAAATTGCTTGGGGAACAATAGGAAATGCAAGTACATCAGAAGGTGTTTTTTTTGAAGCTATTAATGCTGCGGGAGTATTGCAAATTCCTATGGTAATTAGTGTTTGGGACGATGAATACGGTATCTCGGTGCATGCAAAAGATCAAACAACAAAACAAAATATATCTGAAGTCTTAAAAGGTTTTCAACGTACAGATAAAGCTAATGGTTTTGAGATAATAACGGTTATGGGTTGGGATTATCCAGCACTTGTTACCGCCTATCAAACAGCTTCAAAAATAGCTCGCGAAGAACATGTTCCTGTGCTTGTTCATGTGAGAGAGCTAACGCAACCACAAGGGCATTCCACTTCAGGCTCGCACGAACGCTACAAAAGTAAAGAGCGTTTGGCTTGGGAACAAGAATACGACTGTATTTTGAAAATGCGAAATTGGATGCTAGAATCGAATATTGCTACAGGCGAAGCCCTAGACGCGATAGATAAAGAAGCAAAAAAAGAAGTTGCAGCGGCAAAACGTAGTGCTTGGGATAATTTTATTAATCCAATAGTAGCCATAAAAGATGAAGCACTTCTCTTAATTAATGCACTAGCAGAAACAAGTGAAAATACTGTTTTTATCACAAAATATGCTAAAGATTTAGCCGCAGAAAAAATCCCTTCGAAGACATTAATATTGCAAACAGTTCATAAAGTATTACGAAAAGAAAAAAACAATACAGCCGCAAAAAGTGCTTTGCAAGAATGGTTTTTAGCTTCTAAAGCATCCGAACAACTAAAATACAGTTCGCATTTAATGAGTCATAATAAACCAGCTTCTCAAGTAGAAAGTGTAGCTCCAGAATATGATGCTGAGGCAGAATTAGTAGATGCACGTATTGTACTTCGTGATAATTTTGATGCACTTTTTAATACGTATCCTGAAGCATTAATATTTGGAGAAGATTCAGGTAATATTGGGGATGTCAATCAAGGTTTGGAAGGTTTGCAAGAAAAATACGGCGCTTTGCGAATAGCTGATGTTGGTATTCGCGAAAACACCATTATTGGACAAGGTATTGGTATGGCAATGCGTGGTTTAAGACCTATAGCAGAAATCCAATATTTAGACTATTTAATGTATGGTTTGCAACCACTTTCTGATGATTTAGCGACCTTGCATTGGCGAAGTAACGGAAAACAAAAAGCACCAATGATAGTTCGTACGCGTGGGCATCGTCTGGAAGGTGTTTGGCATTCAGGATCTCCAATGGGTATGATTTTAAACACTTTGCGAGGTATCAATATTTTAGTGCCACGCAATATGACGCAAGCAGCAGGTTTCTATAATACAATGATGGAAAGTGACGAGCCTGCTTTGATCATTGAGAGTCTTAATGGTTATCGTTTAAAAGAAAAAAAACCTACTAATTTAGGTGTATTTAAAACAGCTGTTGGTAAAGTAGAATTTCTGCAAGAAGGAGCAGATATTACCATAGTTTCTTATGGTTCTACGCTGCGTTTGGTAGAACAAGCTACAAAAATACTGTTAGAAGAGGGGATAACGTGCTCTATTATTGATGCACAAAGCTTATTGCCTTTTGATTTGAATCACGATATTGTTGCTGATTTAGCAAAAACAAATAGACTGCTAATAGTAGATGAAGATGTGCCTGGAGGTGCATCAGCATATATTTTGCAGCAAATAATAGAAGAACAAAACGGGTATGTACATTTAGATAGTAAACCAAAAACACTAACAGCAAAAGCACACCGGCCTGCTTATGGTACCGATGGTGATTATTTCTCAAAACCATCTGCAGAAACTATTTATGATGCTGTTCTTGAAATAATAAAAGAAGCAGAACCAAATCGTTTTGCATAATCCATAATAATGCCAAAAAACTTTTAGTATATTTGGCAAATAAAAAAATAAAAGATAAAATAAATAGGAAATGGGAAGAGCATTTGAATTTAGAAAAGCACGAAAAATGAAACGTTGGTCAGCAATGGCAAAAACCTTTACTAGAATTGGTAAAGATATTGTTATGGCAGTAAAAGAAGGAGGTCCCAATCCAGATACCAACTCGCGTTTGCGTGCAGTTATACAAAATGCGAAGGCAGCAAACATGCCCAAAGATAATGTAGAGCGTGCTATAAAAAAAGCATCTGATAAAGACACTGCGGACTACAAAGAAGTGTTATTTGAAGGCTACGCTCCGCATGGTATTGCTGTAGTTGTAGAAACGGCAACAGACAATAATAATAGAACAGTAGCTAATGTACGCGCAGTTTTTAATAAATGTAATGGTACTTTTGGAACATCAGGTTCGGTAATTTTTATGTTTGATCATACATGTAATTTTAGAATTCCGCTTAATGAAGAATTAGATTTGGAAGAGTTAGAATTAGAACTTATCGATTTTGAAGTAGAAGAAATATTTAATGATGAAGATGGGATTGTTATCTATGCTCCTTTTGAGCAATTTGGAAATATTCAAAAATATCTCGAAGCGCATAATCTTGAAATATTATCATCTGGATTTGAACGTATCCCTACGAGTACAAAAAAACTAAGCGAAGCCGATCAAGCAGATGTAGAAAAACTATTAGAACGTCTTGAAGAAGATGATGATGTACAGAATGTATATCACAGTATGGAGCTTTAAATATTGTGCTATAATATAAAAAAAGAGCAAGTTCATATTGAACTTGCTCTTTTTTTGCTTTATTGTATAAAAAAATGCAACGTACTAAATTGCAGTTGCATTAAAAAATTGTGATCGCGATAGGATTCGAACCTATGACCGTCTGCTTAGAAGGCAGATGCTCTATCCAGCTGAGCTACGCGACCCTAAAGTATTATATTAAATAAAACTTTAAAATTATGAAAAATAGTCGGGGTGGCAGGATTCGAACCTGCGACCTCCTCGTCCCAAACGAGGCGCGATGACCGGGCTACGCTACACCCCGAATAAAAAAGCGGAGAGACAGGGACTCGAACCCTGGCAACGCTTACACGTTGACAGATTAGCAATCTGCTCCATTACCACTCTGGCACCTCTCCAATGTTTTATTCTAAAAGAACTATCCCATTTTTCTCAAACGGGTTGCAAATATAAATAATTCTTATCATAAAAAAAGGATTATTTGTATTTTTTTAATCAGGATATTCAATTCTTAAATGATAAATATTATTGAGTTTCTTTTTTAAGACCTCTTTGATACTTTCAATCTCTTTGAATGTCACATTAGCATTGAGAAACTGCCCATTTGCCATTTGTAAGTCAATTATTTTTTCTACAAAGGCTGCAATTGAATTGGAAGTCGGTTCTTTTAAACTTTTTGAAGCTGCCTCGACTGAATCACACATCATCAAGATGGCTGTTTCTTTAGAAAAAGGTTTAGGACCTGGATATTGAAAATCTGCTACTGCTACATTTTCTTCTCCCAATAACTCACATTCTTTTTTATAAAAATAATAAACCGAAGTTGTACCGTGATGTGTACGTATAAAATCTATTATTCTGTCAGGTAGATTGTGGCTTTTAGCCAATTGAATACCGTCAATAACATGATTTATGATGATTCGTGCACTTTCTTTTGGAGTCAGTTCATTATGTTTATTAACTCCTGTCATCTGGTTTTCTGTAAAAAATGTAGGTTGTTGTATCTTGCCAATATCATGGTACAATGCGCCAACACGTGTAAGCATAGCATTTGCGCCAATTTCATTAGCTACTGCTTCTGCTAGATTGGCTACTTGAAGCGAATGGTGAAATGTTCCAGGCGCTTTGTCTGCTAATGTTTTTAGTAAAGGAGAGCTGGTGTTAGATAGCTCCAATAGTGAAATATCAGAAACAAGTCCAAAACTCTTTTCATATACATATATCAATAGTTGAGAAAGTAACCATACCAAAATTCCATTTCCTAAAAGATAACCTAAATGGGTAAATTTTATTTGTGAGATATCACCATTTTGTATTAGCCTAAAAGCGGTATACGAAATGAGGTAAACCAATGCAATTTGACCTACAGATATAAAAAGATTGGCACGCTTGTATAATTCGGATACCGTAAGAATGGTTATCATCCCTGCAATGAGCTGTAAAAAAATAAACTCAAAAGGGTTGGGCACAATAAAGCCTAATATAAGTACAGTAATTACATGTGTAAATAAACCTAATCGTGCATCAAAAAAGGCTTTTATAATAATAGGTACTATCGCCAGTGGAGCGAGGTAAACCAAGTTAACATCCAATTGAACAAAATAAGAGGTTAATGCTACTATAAAGATAATATTGAAAAACAGAAAGAACATCTGTGTATTATCTTTGAAAATATCTAATCGGTATTTGCGTACAAACAGTAACAACATAAGTAAAGCCAAACCAACTAATATGATGTAGCCAGCCATAATCCAATAGCGTTTGCTGCTTCCCCAATTACGCGATTGGTAGTTTTTTTTAATACTTTGTAGCAAACTATACTTATCACCAGATTGTAATTGCCCTTTTTGAATGATAAGTGTTCCTTTGTTAATTAATGCTTTTGCGTAAGCTATTTGTTTTATAGCATCGTTTTTAGCAATCTGATTGAGACTTTTATCGTTTTTTAAATTGGGTTTTAATAGCTTGAGAAGCAATGATTCTATAGGAGTAACAGCTTTATTATGCACAAATTTCAGTACTTTTTTTGCATCAAAAAGATTGTCTTTCTTTTTGCCTTTTGCAAGCAAACTATCTCGTATTGTTATTGTTGCTGCCTTTGTTTTGCTGTCTAAAAATCCGATTTTGTAAATGCTATTTATGATAGCTAAACCGTTTTTTCGTAAAGAATCTTTTGTTGCCTTGTCAAAGTTGTATTCTGAAATAGCGCTGTCAAAATGACTTAAAAACTGCGTGTTTGCTTTTTCTGCTACAGTTTTGTCTAAAACATAAATTGGAGGAATGGCATTGAGAATTTCTTTTTTTTCTAGAGCTATTTCTTCAGGCGTTTTTTCAAGTGTAAAATCAAACGGCGCATAATAATTGTTGTATAACCACGGTTTCCCTTGCTGAATGTCATAAGTAAATTTACTGCCTTTTGGGAACAGATTAACCAAAACGGCTACTGCAGTAATATAAAGTAAAAAGCGGTATATAAACGCGTGGTTCTTAAATAGTTTGTTTATTAAATCTTTCAAAGTCAATATTGTTAAGGCTCAAAAGTATTAAATAATTAGCACAATACCGTATTCTGCTATAAAAAGTCAGTTATTTTTTCTTTACTTCGAGCTATTTTAATTAAATTCGCATCATAAATTTATAATACAAGATAATGAATAATAAAGATATCGTAATAGTAGCTGCTGCAAGAACGCCAATAGGGAGTTTTATGGGTGGCTTATCAAGTGTAGCTGCACCAAAATTGGGAGCGGCAGCAATACAAGGCGCTTTAGAAAAAATCAATTTAGATAAAAATACAATTGATGAAGTATTTATGGGAAATGTACTTCAAGCTAATTTGGGGCAAGCACCAGCAAGACAAGCTGCACTTTTTGCAGGATTACCAAATAGCATTCCATGTACCACAGTTAATAAAGTATGTTCTTCTGGTATGAAAGCCTTGATGAGTGCAGCACAAACTATAAAATCTGGTGATGGCGAAATCGTTATTGCAGGAGGTATGGAAAATATGAGTAGCGTGCCACATTATCTTTCTGGGCGTAAAGGGCAGAAACTTGGCGATATCAAAATGGTTGATGGCTTAGTAAAAGATGGTTTAGTGAATGTATATGACCAAAATCATATGGGTGTTTGCGCCGATTTATGTGCTACAGAAAAAAACATCTCAAGAGCGCAGCAAGATGCCTTTGCGGTAAATTCATACGCACTTTCAGCAAAAGCTTGGGAAGCAGGAAAATTTGATGAAGAAGTAGTGCCTGTTGCTGTACCGCAGCGACGAGGAGATGATGTTATTGTTTCAAAAGATGAGGAATTTACCAATGTTAAATTAGAGAAAATTCCTTCATTACGTCCTGTATTTACCAAAGAAGGTTCTGTTACAGCGGCAAATGCCTCTACACTCAATGATGGTGGAGCAGCATTAATATTAATGACTTACGAAAAAGCAACGGCTTTAGGCTTAAAACCTTTGGCAAAGATAGTGTCTTATGCTGATGCAGCACACGAGCCCGAATGGTTTACGACTGCACCAGATAAAGCAATACGAAAAGCATTAGACAAAGCAAAATTAGCTATTGATGATATGGATTATTTTGAACTTAACGAAGCTTTTGCTGTCGTAGGTTTGGTTAATGTTGACTTATTAGGAATTGATGTTTCAAAAGTAAATGTAAATGGAGGAGCTGTTTCTTTAGGACATCCACTTGGTGTTTCTGGAGCGCGAATTATTATTACATTAATGAATGTATTAAAACAAAATAATGCCAAATATGGTGCTGCTGGTATCTGTAATGGTGGCGGTGGAGCAAGTGCAATGATTATTGAAAATTTAACCTAAAATAATGCAGTACGGTATCACGCATTTAAGTATTGTTCCGCTTCGAAAAGAAGCGTCAGATACAAGTGAAATGGTTTCGCAACTCCTGTTTGGCGATACGTTTGAAATACTCGAAACGACAAAAAAATGGGCATTTATTCGCTTGAGTTATGATAGCTATGAAGCTTGGATTGATACCAAGCAGTTTCTCGTAATTGAACATGCTAATTTTGAACAGTTAACGGCAGTAAAACCAAAATTAACGGGAGCATTGACGCAATTTATTCAAGCAGAAAATGAAGATTTAACCGTCTTGCCATTAGGTTGTGAACTCCCTAATTACAAAAATAATACTATTGTAATTAATGATACTTCCTACCGCTATGAAGGAGCGCTATTTGACACCAATTTGGGTAAAACAAATATTATAAATACAGCTTTTCTCTATCTTAATGCACCGTATCTTTGGGGAGGAAAAACACCCTTTGGTATTGATTGTTCAGGCTTTACGCAAATGGTTTATAAACTTAATGGTTTTAAATTGCCACGTGATGCATCGCAACAAGTCAAACGCGGGCGTGTACTTAGTTTTATAGAAGAAAGTGAACCAGGTGATTTAGCATTTTTTGATAATGAAGAAGGCAATATTACTCATGTTGGTATTATTATGAAAAACAATTATATTATTCATGCTTCAGGAAAAGTGCGTATTGATAGGCTTGATCAGTTTGGTATTTTCAATCCAGACACAAAAAAGCACAGCCATAAACTACGTGTGATTAAAAGAATTATATAGTTTGAGTCAGAAAATTCTTATTAGTATTTCGGGAGCTACCGCAATAGGGAAAACCGCTTTGAGTATTGCTTTGGCAAAGGCTTTAAACTGCGAAATTATTTCTTGTGATTCGAGACAGTTTTATAAGGAAATGGCTATTGGAACAGCTGTTCCAAATGAAACGGAGTTACTGCAAGCAAAGCATCATTTTATACAACATATTTCTATTTTAGAACCCTATAGTGTAGGTAAATATGAGCAAGATGCATTGGCAAAACTCGATACTCTATTTTTGACTAATGATTATGTAATTCTTGTTGGTGGAAGCGGGCTTTATGCTAATGCAGTAACTGATGGACTTAATTATTTTCCTGATGTTCCCAAAGAAGTACGTGAAACTCTAAATAATGAATTATTAGAAAAAGGTATAGAATCACTACAAAATGAACTTAAAGAAGTTGATTTGGCTAGTTATAACCGTATTGATATAGCCAACCCACATCGTTTGATACGGGCGCTTGAGGTATATCGTGCCTCAGGAGAGCCGTTTAGTACTTTCTTAAATAAACCAAAGCCACAGCGTCCTTTTAGAACTATAAAAATAGGTTTGCAAGCAGCACGTCCTTTGCTTTATGAACGCATTAATAAACGTGTGGAAATGATGCTTGATCAAGGCTTATTAGAAGAAGCCAAGAAATTGTATTCTTTTCGAGATAATAATGCTTTGCAAACCGTTGGTTACCGTGAGTTATTTCGTTATTTTGATGGTGAATTTACATTAGACTTTGCTATTGCTGAAATTAAAAAAAATACGCGACGTTTTGCGAAGCGACAAGCAACTTGGTATCGAAAAGATGATGCTATAAAATGGTTTGATTTTCAAACAGGCTATGACGAGATTAGGGCTTATATTAAAGCTATTGTAGCTTCTATATAAAAAAACTCTAATAGAAATTAGAGGTTTTGCGGTGCGAATAGTAATTGGTCGATTCCTATTCTTTACGTCTAAAAACGACACCCCAATTAGTTCTGTGACGTACGTCTTTATGACAAACTAACACTATAATAGTAACAAAAAAGTTTTAAATAAATCGTTCTTTGAACTTTTTATGATGAATTACAATGCATTTTATTTATAAATATTATAGAATAGCAAAATTAAATTAGTAAATTTGTAGCATTATAAATAAATAAGTACAAATAATACAAAAATAATATGAGAAAAGTAACCGTAGTTGGTGCTGGTAATGTTGGTGCAACTTGTGCCAATGTTTTGGCCAACAAAGATATTGTTAATGAAGTAGTTTTATTAGATATTAAACCAAATTATGCAGAAGGGAAAGCATTAGATATTTGGGAGTCTTCTCCAGTAAATATGTTTAATACACGTGTAGTTGGTTCTACTTCAGACTATAGTAAAACAGCAAACTCTGATGTTGTTGTGATTACCTCTGGAATACCACGTAAACCTGGAATGTCACGTGATGACTTAATTGCTACAAACGCAAAAATAGTAAAATCTGTAACAGAAGAAGTAGTAAAACATTCTCCAGATGCAGTTATTTTAATTGTTTCAAACCCTTTAGATGTAATGACATACGCGGCTTTTCAAGCAGCAAAAAAATCAAGTAGCAAAGTGTTTGGTATGGCTGGTGTTTTGGATACAGCGCGTTACCGTTCTTTTATTGCACTAGAATTGGATTGTTCGCCAAAAGACATACAAGCAGTATTAATGGGTGGGCACGGAGATACTATGGTGCCGCTACCACGTTATACTACTGTTGGAGGAATACCTGTAACAGATTTTATATCAGATGAACGTTTAGATGAGATTGTAGCGCGAACTAAAAAAGGTGGAGGAGAAATTGTAAATCTACTCGGAACATCAGCTTGGTATGCGCCAGGAGCTGCTGCAGCTCAAATGGTTGAAGCTATAGTTAAGGATTCAAAACGTATTTTTCCAATCTGTGCAATGCTGCAAGGTGAGTATGGAATGAAAGATATTGCGCTTGGTGTACCAGTAAAATTAGGAAAAAACGGTATAGAAGAAGTGATTGAGTTAAAACTAGACGACAAAGAAATGGAAGCTTTGAAAACATCGGCTTCACATGTGCGTAAAGTAATGGACACTTTAGATGATATGAAATTATTTTAATAATTTCTATTTTTTTTAATATATAACCGATTTAAGGTATTTATTACTTTTTAAATCGGTTTTTTTTCATAAAAAGACGCATATATAAACAATAGCTGAAAATTTGTTAATAAAAAGAGTGATATTTATTGTTATTTCTTGGCTGATGTTTTATATTTGCACGTTTTAAAAATTAAGACATAAATTAAATTTATATATAATGCAAAATAAAGGACTCGTTAAATTTTTTGCCATCGCATTGTTATTGATAAGTATTTATCAATTATCATTTACGTTTGTTGGTAATAAAATGGAAAAAAAGGCAAAAGCCTATGCTAAAAGTAAAATTGATCAAAAGCTGCCAAACGTTAATGATTTAATGCAAGAGCAAGAAGTAGCTTACTTAGATTCATTGAAAAAAGAAACTGTTTTTGCTGGTTTTACTGGTAAAGAAGTGCAAAAAAATGAATTAAAATTAGGGTTAGACCTAAAAGGTGGTATCAACGTATTACTTGAAGTATCTGTAAAAGAAATATTAGATGGGCTTGCTGATAAGAGTCAAAATCCAATTTTTCAAAAAGTTTTAGATGAAACTGCTAAAGCGCAACGCGATAGTCAAGATAGTTTTATTGATATCTTTTTTGATAAATTTGATGAAATAAGCCAAGGTAAACTAAAACTAAATGATCCAGAAGTATTTGGAACACGTGCTTTAGTAGATAGCAAAAAAATCAATACACTTTCTGATTCTGAAGTAAAAGATGTTATTAGAAAAGAAGTTGATGGAGCTATTAACCAAGCTTTTATTGTAATAAAAACGCGTATTGACCAATTTGGGGTAGCGCAACCAAAAATACAGAAAGTAAAAAACTCGGATCGTATTGTTGTTGAGCTTCCAGGAGCAAAGAATGTTGAACGTATCAAAAAATTATTGCAGAATACTGCAAAATTAGAATTTTGGTTTACAAAACAAAGTGGAGCACTTCAAAGTTTTGTACAGCAAATCAATGGAAAGCTAAAAGCAGATCAAGATGCAGCTAAACCTGCAAAAAAAGAAGAAGCTAAAAAAGAAGATGACTTAGCGACTCAAAAAGATAATACTGATGGTAGTGTTGTTGATGTAAACAACTTAATCACCGATGAAGATAAAGCTGCAGCAGCTGATGCTGAAAAAACACCAGAAGAACTAGCGGCTGAAAATCCATTCTTTAGTATTTTTACACCTACACTTCAAGGACCAGTTCTTGGTGTTACTAGTTCACGTAACTTGAAGAAAGTATTAAAAATGCTTAATGAAAGAAGAGATTTACGTGCTTTCTTACCAGAAGGGTATAATAATGTCAAATTCTTAGCAGGAAAAATAGATGAAGAAACAGGAGCTGTTCGTATCTATACAATAGATTATAACCGTAGTGGAGAAGCGCCTTTAGACGGTGATGTAATCACCAATGCAAATAACTCATTTACACAAAGAGGAACACCTTCTGTAAATATGCAAATGGATAATCTAGGAGCTAGTAAATGGGAAGAAATGACTGGTAAAGTATTTAGTAATAAAGGTAATATTGCCATTGTGTTAGATAATACAGTATATTCTGCACCAGGCGTTACTTCTGGACCGATATCTGGAGGACGTTCTGAAATAACAGGTGACTTTACTATTGAAGAAGCAAAAGATTTAGCAAATGTGCTTAAAGCAGGTAAATTGCCAGCGCCAGCACGTATTGTACAATCAGATATTGTTGGGCCTTCTTTAGGTCACGAAGCAATTAACAGTGGTATGGTTTCATTTGGTTTTGCATTACTAATTGTATTAGTTTGGATTATCTTTTACTACGGTAAAGCAGGTCTTTTTGCTGATTATGCATTATTATTGAACTTAGTATTTATATTCGGTGTTTTAGCTTCTTTTGCAGGAGCAACATTAACATTGCCTGGTATTGCGGGTATTGTCCTTACCATTGGTATGTCGGTAGATGCCAACGTACTTATATTTGAACGTATTCGTGAAGAATTAGCCAAAGGAAAAAGTCAGAAAGAAGCTATTGCAGATGGATTTAGTAATGCACTTTCTTCCATATTAGATGCCAATATTACAACAGGGTTAACAGGAGTTATCTTATTATTCTTTGGTTCAGGACCTGTTAAAGGTTTTGCTACTACTTTATTAATAGGTATTGTTACTTCATTATTCTCAGCTATATTTATCACGAGATTGTTTATTGATTGGTATCTTGAGAAAGGAAAAAAATTAGATTTTTCTACTAATTTTTCAAAAAATTGGTTTAAAGATGTTCATATTGATTTCTTAGGAAAACGTAAAATAGCATATACTGTTTCAGGAGCAATTATAGCTTTGGGTATATATTCTTTGATGACTATTGGATTGAATAAAGGGGTAGATTTTACTGGTGGACGTACATATACTGTTCATTTTGATAAAGCTACTAATCCAGAAGAAGTGCGTACAGCATTGAATAACGTGTTTATGGTTGATGGTGTTGCTATGCCGCCAGAGGTTAAAACTTCAGGTAAAGCAAGTCGTCTAAAAATAACAACGAAATACAAAATAGATTCTGAAGATACAGGAGTAGATGCAGAAATTGAAGGACTATTATTTAATGGTTTGAAAAATTTCTTACCAGACGGTTTTACACAAAAAGAATTTGTAAATAATGATGACGCTAAAACTATTGGTATTTTAGAAGCTACAAAAGTAGGACCAACTATTGCAGATGATTTACAGAAAAACTCATTATGGGCAGTTTTAGGCTCGCTAGTAGTTGTGTTTATCTATATTTTACTACGATTCAGAAAATGGCAATTTAGTTTAGGAGCTGTTATAGCAGTATTCCATGATGTATTGATAGTACTTGGTTTATTCTCTATCCTTTGGAAATATGTGTCTTTCAACATGGAGGTTAATGAGTCATTTATAGCAGCAGCACTGACTGTAATTGGGTATTCGCTAAATGATACCGTAGTTATCTTTGATAGATTACGTGAGAATTTAGGCATAATGAAAGGAAAAACACTTTATGATTTAACTAATGAGTCATTAAGTTCAACATTAAGTAGAACATTGAATACATCTATTACAACCTTATTAGTATTGTTAGCAATATTCTTCTTCGGAGGAGATTCTATCAAAGGATTTATCTTTGCATTATTAGTAGGTGTTGTAGTTGGTACATACTCTTCATTGTTTGTGGCTACACCAATAATGTACGATACATTTAAAAAAAATTATAATAAAAAAGATTAATTTATTAATCAGATAATAAATAAAAACCTCGACATTTATGTTGAGGTTTTTTTTTGAATGAAATGTCATATCAAATGAATTTGAGATATCTTTCCATATATATTATTATTTTTCATTTATCATTTTTAATTCAATTAGTTGTATTTTTGGGCTATGCAATTCAAACTTAAATCTGATTTTTCACCAACAGGAGACCAACCTCAAGCTATTGAGAAATTGGTAAAAGGTATTGATGCTAATGAAAAAGCACAAGTATTGCTTGGTGTTACAGGATCGGGTAAAACATTTACTGTTGCTAATATTATTGCTAACACACAGCGACCAACGCTTATACTTGCTCATAATAAGACATTGGCAGCACAACTCTATGATGAGTTTAAAAACTTTTTTCCTGATAATGCAGTAGAATATTTTGTTTCGTATTACGATTATTATCAGCCCGAAGCTTATATTCCTGCTAGTGGTACGTATATCGAAAAAGATTTATCTATTAATGAAGAGATAGAGCGCTTGCGAATACGTACAAGTTCATCGTTATTATCGGGTAGGAGAGATGTCATTGTTGTTTCTTCCGTGTCGTGTTTGTATGGAATTGGTAATCCTATAGAATTTAAAAAAAATGTAATACCTATAGCCGTTGGGGATGTATTTTCAAGAACCATGTTTTTAAAAAAATTGGTAGCAAGTTTGTATTCACGTACGGAAGCCGAATTCAAATCAGGTTCGTTTATGGTTCGTGGCGATGTGATTTCTGTATTTCCATCGTATGGTGAATTGGCTTATCGCATTCATTTTTTTGGTGATGAAATAGAAGAAATAGAATCTTTTGATGTACTCTCAAATCAAGTACTGGATAGCTTTGACAAATTAACAATTTACCCTGCAAATTTGTTTGTGACTTCACCTGATGTCCTTCAAAATGCCATTCATCAAATCCAAGAAGATATGATGAAACAAGTTGATTATTTTATTGAAATAGGAAAACGACTCGAAGCTAAGCGCTTAAAAGAACGTACCGAGTTTGATTTAGAAATGATACGTGAGCTTGGTTATTGTAGCGGTATAGAAAACTATTCGCGCTATCTTGATCAGCGCCCACCAGGAACACGCCCTTTCTGTTTGTTAGATTATTTCCCCGATGATTATCTTATGGTTATTGATGAGAGTCACGTTACTATTCCACAAGTACACGCTATGTATGGTGGCGATCGGTCGCGTAAAGAAAATCTTGTTGAATATGGTTTTCGTTTGCCTGCAGCAATGGACAATAGACCCTTGAAGTTTGAAGAATTTGAAGCCATACAAAATCAAGTGTTATATGTTTCTGCTACACCAGCAGATTATGAACTTCAAAAAACAGAAGGAATCTATGTTGAGCAGGTTATCCGTCCTACAGGTTTGCTAGACCCAGAAATAGAAGTACGACCAAGTCTCAATCAAATAGACGATTTGATAGAAGAAATACAGCTACGTATTGAAAAAGATGAGCGTGTTTTGGTGACTACATTGACCAAGCGTATGGCAGAAGAATTGACAAAGTACTTAACACGCATACAGATACGCTGTCGTTATATTCATTCTGATGTTGATACGTTGGAGCGCGTAGAGATAATGCAAGATTTACGTAAAGGGCTTTTTGATGTGTTGATTGGAGTTAATTTATTACGAGAAGGTTTAGATCTTCCCGAAGTGTCATTAGTAGCAATATTAGATGCTGATAAAGAAGGTTTTTTGAGAAGTCACCGTTCTTTAACACAGACTATTGGGCGAGCTGCTCGTAATGTAAATGGTAAAGCAATATTGTACGCTGATAAAATAACCAAAAGTATGCAACTTACTATGGATGAAACAGCACGCAGAAGAGCGAAACAAATTGCTTACAATACAGCACATGGTATAGTGCCTACGCAAATCAATAAGAAAATTTCTAATGCTTTAGATGTAAGCCCAATTACATCATATCATTATGATAATACAGTAGATAAAGCTGCCGAAGAAAATGAAATTTATCTTACCAAAAAAGAACTGACAGAACGTATTCGTGAAGTCCAAAAGCAAATGGAAAAAGCAGCCAAAGAACTTGATTTTGTTGCTGCAGCACACCTGCGTGATAGGATGAAAAATTTAAAAGCTAAATTGTAGGTTTGTTTCTGCCATAAGCACATTACTTTAATGCATTGCATAACAAATATAATAGCGTATATTTGTAAAAATGATTTAAATAATACAATATGTATCAATCTAAAATAATAGGAACAGGCTTTTATGTTCCAGATAATATAGTTACTAATGATGATTTGTCTAAAATAATGGACACTAATGATGCTTGGATACAAGAGCGTACAGGTATAAAAGAACGCCGTTGGATAAAAGATGGTTCTGGAGAAACAACTGCTACAATGGCGGCAGAAGCTTCTAAAAATGCATTAAAAAACGCAAATATTTCTAAAGATGATATCGACTTTATTATTTTAGCAACATTGAGTCCAGATTACTATTTTCCTGGAGGAGGAGTTCAAATACAAGACATGTTAGATATGCCAACTATTGGTGCGTTAGATATAAGAAATCAATGTTCTGGTTTTATTTATGCAATGTCAGTTGCCGATCAATTTATCAAAACTGGAATGTATAAAAATATTTTGGTTATAGGTTCAGAATATCATTCTGGAGGAATTGATAAAACTACGAGAGGTCGTGGTATTTCAGTGCTGTTTGGTGATGGAGCAGGAGCTGTTGTTGTTTCACGTAGTGACGACGATTCTGGAATATTATCTACACATTTGCATTCGGAAGGGAAATTTGCTGACAAACTGATTATGGAAGGACCTAGTACTAAAGATTGGGTTCCTAATATAATTGCTAGAAATAATCCTGATGAAGAAACGTATTTTCCACATATGGATGGACAACTAGTATTTAAAAATGCTGTTGTGCGTTTTTCTGAAGCTATTAATGAAGGACTAGAAGCTAATAATTTGACCAAAGAACAGATTGATATGTTAGTTCCTCATCAGGCTAATTTGAGAATATCACAATTTATTCAGAAAAAGTTCCGATTAAATGATGATCAAGTTTTTAATAATATAATGAAATATGGTAATACCACAGCTGCATCTATTCCAATAGCATTGGCAGAAGCTGTAGCTCAAAATAAAATCAAAAAAGGAGACCTTGTAGTACTTGCTGCTTTTGGTAGTGGCTTTACTTGGGGTTCTGTGATTATGAGATGGTAATAATCAAAATAAATTAACGAAAATCTGAAGGAAAAGTTACTAAGGTAGTTTTTCCTTTTTTTATGTCTTTCCAGTGCTTTGTATCAAAAGTAATACCTATTATGCCACACGTTGGTACATGAGCTATTGGCTGGTTACCATATTTATTAATAAATGAAGTAATTCCGTGGTCGTGACTGAATATTATAGCGCTTTCAAATGCGTCATCAAGTGCTTTGATGGTTTTAACCAAATAGCCATCCGAAAAATTATATAATGTTTTTTTGATTATTAAATTAGATAATGGATAGGAAAATGTATCACAAAATATCATGGCTGTATGCAATGCTCTATTGGCGCTACTTGCTATAAATACATTAGGCGTTTTAATAGTTGATTTTAAATGATCAACCATTAAGTATGCATCATTAATACCTCGTTTTTTCAGCGGTCTGTCAATGTCTTTTATGTTTTTATAGCGCCATGAAGATTTGGCATGACGAACGATATAAATTGTTTTCATTTCTTTTACTTCTTATACAAAAATACAAAAAGCTCACTTGATTCAAGTGAGCTTTTCTATTTATTTCTAAATTATTTATTGAAGTACTACTAAACAATACCTTGAGCAAGCATTGCATCAGCAACTTTTACAAATCCTGCTACATTGGCACCAAGTACATAATCGACATGACCATCTTCTTTAGTTCCATATTTTACACATTGCTCGTGAATACTATTCATTATGCCGTGTAATTTTTGATCAACTTCTTCTCTTGTCCAATTGTAACGTAATGAGTTTTGACTCATTTCTAGCCCTGAAGTTGCTACACCTCCAGCATTTGATGCTTTACCTGGAGAAAACAATACTTTAGCACTTTGAAACGCCTCTATAGCTTCTGGAGTTGTTGGCATGTTTGCGCCTTCAGCAACAGCTAGAACACCATTTTCTATTAGTTTTTTAACATTGTTAAGTTCCAATTCGTTTTGCGTAGCACATGGCATTGCAATATCACATTTTACACTCCAAGGACGTTCTCCTTTAAAGAATTTTGCCGAAGGATATTTTTCTGCGTATTCATGGATTCTACCACGTTTTACATTTTTAAGTTCCATAACAAATGCTAATTTTTCAGCATCGATACCTGCTTCATCATAGATGTATCCTGAAGAATCTGACAGTGTAACCACTTTAGCTCCTAATTGAGTAGCTTTTTCAGTAGCATATTGTGCTACATTACCTGAGCCAGATATTGCAACAACTTTGCCTTTGAAGTCTTCTCCTTTTGTTTTTAACATGTTTTCAGCAAAATAAACAGCTCCATAGCCAGTTGCTTCTGGTCTTACTAGAGAACCTCCATATGCCATTCCTTTTCCTGTAAGAACGCCTGTAAATTCATCACGTAATCTTTTGTATTGACCAAATAAATAGCCAATTTCACGACCTCCAACACCAATATCTCCAGCAGGAACATCAGTATTTGCACCAATGTGTTTTTGAAGTTCTGTCATAAATGATTGGCAAAAACGCATCACTTCGTTATCTGATTTTCCTTTAGGATTGAAGTTTGAACCTCCTTTTCCACCACCCATTGGCAATGTAGTTAGTGAGTTTTTGAAAACTTGCTCAAATCCTAAAAACTTTAAGATACTTAAATTTACCGTAGGATGAAAACGTAAACCACCTTTGTAAGGTCCTATGGCAGAGTTAAACTGCACTCTAAAACCCCGATTTATTTGTGTGTTTCCTTGATCATCTATCCAAGGCACTCTAAAGATAAAAGTACGCTCAGGTTCAACCATACGTTCTAGAAGCATTTTGCCTTTATATTTAGGATTAGCCTCTATAAAAGGGATTACTGTTTCAGCAACTTCGTGAACTGCTTGTAAAAATTCAGGTTCATTAGGATTTAATGCTTTCACATAATCCATAAATGTATTTATTTTTGATTCCATTATAAGTATGAATTAATTATTTATAAAATTCTATACAAATATAAAGTAATTTTATTGGAATATTCATTCTTTAGTTTTGAAAATTATTAAAAATCTTTTCATTAAATTTACACAAAATATTATTATATACATATGGATTATCTTAGCAATAATAAAATACTATCGAAACTTCCCGCAAGGTTAAAGCAGTTTGTTGTTGATCAACATTATAAAGATTACACCGCTATAGATCAAGCGGTTTGGCGTTATGTAATGCGTGTTAATATGCATTTTTTATCAAAAATAGCGCATAAATCTTATCTAGAAGGGCTACGCAAAACAGGTGTTAGTATTGATGCAATACCAAGTATTGAAGAAATGAATGTTATTTTGTCCGAGATCGGTTGGGCTGCCGTTGCTGTAGATGGTTTTATTCTACCCAATGCTTTTATGGAATTTCAAGCATATAATGTTTTGGTCATTGCTGCTGACATTCGTCAGCTTGAACATATAGCATATACGCCAGCGCCAGATATTATTCATGAAGCAGCGGGTCATGCGCCTATTATCGCTAATCCTGAATACGCTGAGTATTTACGCCGTTTTGGAGAGATAGGAGCCAAGGCTATTTCGTCTGCCAAAGACTATGAACTTTATGAGGCAATACGGCATTTGTCTATTATAAAAGAAACAAAAGGTACGACAGATAGTGCTATTGCTGCTGCTGAAAATGAAATCAAACGGATTAGTGATACTATGGACGAACCTTCGGAAATGGCAAAAATTCGAAACTTGCATTGGTGGACTGTAGAATATGGATTGATAGGTGCTTTGGATAATCCTCAAATTTATGGTGCTGGCTTATTGTCTTCTATTGGAGAGAGTATTTCTTGTTTTAAAGATGATGTAATAAAAATGCCATATTCTATTTTGGCAGCCGATCAAAATTTTGATATTACCAAACCACAACCCCAATTATATGTCACACCAGATTTCCCACATTTGAGTTTTGTTTTAGAAGAATTTGCGAATACTATGGCGGTTCGAAAAGGCGGTTTGAAAGGGTTAGAAAAATTAATTGCTTCAAAAAGTTTAGGAACTGTAGAATTAAGTACGGGCTTGCAAGTGTCTGGAGTTTTTACCAATGTTATAGATGATGGTAATTATAAACCAGTTTATTTTCAGACATTAGGAGAAACGGCTTTAGCATATCGTGATAAAGAATTAATAGGTCATGGTGTAGCATATCATAAAGATGGTTTCGGCTCTCCTGTTGGTAAACTAAAAAATATTAATCTTGCCATTGAAGATATGAGCCCAAAAGATTTGGAGGCGTACGGTATTTATGAAGGAAAAGATATTGAACTTGTTTTTGAAGGCGAAATAAGTGTAAAGGGCGAAATAATAACAGGTGTGCGTAATTTGCAAGGTAAAATAATATTGATAAGCTTTAAAAACTGTACAGTTAAACATAAAGAGCGTATTTTATTTCAACCAGAATGGGGAGTTTATGATATGGCTGTTGGTAAAGATGTCGTTTCAGCCTTTTCTGGGCCTGCTTCTTATGAGTCTTTTGCTGTAAAACTACAAGTTCCAAAAGAAAAAACAAGGCAAAAATCGCTTGTTTCAGGAGATTTGGTCTTGGAAAATTATTATAAACAGGTGCAAATGCATCGTGAAGGAATTAAAAAAATAAAAATTTTTAACATTTTTAATGAAATAATGACTTCATATCCAAAGGAATGGTTGCTTATTTTTGAAATATGTGAAATTTCTAAAGAAAATATTTCATTATATGAAAAAATTTATAGACATTTGCACTCGTTAATGAAACAAGAGCCTTTAAAAAAGTTAATTCAAAATGGTTTGATACTAATTAATGAATAATGTAACTCAAGTTACAATATGTTCTTTAAAAATGTTTTTTATTTGCACCTATAATCAATTAATAATTAAATAGAAATATGGGAATAATGAGTATGTTTGGTTTCGGGCCAAAACCAGAAGAAGTTAAGGAGTATTTAGATGGTGGTGCAACAATTTTAGATGTTCGTACACCTGCGGAATACGCAGAAGAACATATTGAAGGTTCAGTAAATATCCCTTTGGATACTGTTCCTCAAAATGTAGATAGAATAAAAAAAATGGGAAAAGTAGTAGCACACTGTAGAAGTGGAGCGAGAAGCGGAAACGCTACTGATTTCTTAAAAAAACAAGGAGTAGATATAATCAATGGTGGAGGAATTGCCAACGTTCAAAGCCTAATCAACTCTTAATACAATTTTCATAGTGTTTGGTTTTTAGGCAGGAGACTGTCTAATAGGAAAACCCGTCTTAATTGGTGGGTTTTTTGTTTATAAATATTTTTGTTTTGAGCGAAGCACTCTTAATATTTCCTTGATTGTATTTTTTATAAAGCTACTTTTGCTAGTATAGGTTTGTGGTCTGAATAATGAACTGTTCCAGTTTCAAAATCACTAATCTTAATTTTAGAATCTATAAGCATAAAATCAATACGAAAAGGAAAATAAAAAGCACCAAATGTCTTTCCAAACCCTTTTCCTTTGCTCACAAAAGCATCCTGTGTTTCTTTGGATAGCTCGTGGTAGCTGTATGAAAAAGCAGTGTTGTTGAAGTCTCCACAGAGAATAGTTTTGTAAGGACATTGTTTCTTGTTTTCTAGTATTTGAGCAACTTGCTTTTGCTGTTCTTTATTCGTTTCACTTATTCGAGTGGCAATCTTTTCTTTATTATCAGTAGCGTTTTTAGCTAAATTATAGATTTTTAATGACTGTAGATGAATATTATATATTCGAATAGTGTCTTTTCCCTTTACAATATCGGCATAAATGGCATTGTTTGCAGTGCTATCAAAGTTTAATGAGCCCGAATTGATAATTTTATATTTAGAATAAATAGCTTGCCCAAATTTTTTAGTCTTGCTACTTCCTTTTATATAATGATAGTTGTACGTTTTTAAAACTAATTTGTTGTCATTATAATACTCTTGAAAGCATACAATATCAGCTTGTTTTTCATTAATATAATTACTTATTTTTGATGGAACATCATTTTGTTTTATCCATTTGTAGATATTGAAACCACGAACATTGTAGCTCATAATACTCAAATTTGCTTTTTCGCTTGTATTAGAATTACTAAAATTATAAAGCTTTTTGACTTGAGAAAATCCAATAATTAATAGTAGTAGCGAAATGAAAACTTCTTTTTTGAGCTGTACTAACCAGTAGATTACAAAAAGAACATTTAGAAGAATCAAAATAGGAGTGAAGATGCTTAATACAGATAGTATTCCGATAGTTTGGGGTTCTAGATAAGGTATGGCAAAAGCTAATAAAAGCAGTAATGCGAAAATCGAATTAAGCCATTTTATTAAAAATCGTATTATTTTAGCTAGTTTACTCAATTATTTTCCGCTTTTG
This sequence comes from Flavobacteriaceae bacterium, assembly GCA_027073495.1. Classification (GTDB taxonomy): domain Bacteria; phylum Bacteroidota; class Bacteroidia; order Flavobacteriales; family Flavobacteriaceae; genus JALSVQ01. The sequence goes on from JALSVQ010000192.1 coordinate 52,702, forward strand.
AATAAATATAATTTTTCTTTTGTACTCAAACTCTCATAACCAGATTTATTCATTTTGTCTAATATCTTATTGATTTGAGCCTCTTCGTCTTTTGTAAATTTTTTACTGGTCTTAATTACCGATCGATGTACCGTTTTTAACTGGTTTTTATTTTTTTGAAAAAGATTTCCTTTAAGATAATATGCAAAAACTACACCAAATAAAACACCTCCTAAATGTGCGAAATTTCCACCACTGTTTCTATTGGAAGTCAGCGTGATATATACGAGTGTAATAGCTGAAATAATCCATATAGCAACTTTGGCGTTTTCAGTAAAATATATATTATACTGCGGTCTGTAAATGGTAATAGTGATCAAAAGCGCCAAAATTCCAGCAGAAATACCTAGTAAAATTGCTTCGCCTTGATAATTTGGAATAAAATTTGTGGCCAATAGAAAAATAAAAGCACCTGAAATAGCGCCACCAATTAAGACTTGCAGAAACTGTTTGCTATTGAATAAATTTAAAAATTCTCGTCCAATAAAATATAAGAAAATAAGATTACCAACGAAGTGGTTTACACTCTTGTGAAATAACATAAAGGTTACTATTGTCCATGGTTTTTTACTAAATAATTGAAATTGATTATTTAAGCCAAAAAACTTTGCTATACCGCTTGTAATATAATGGCTTGTGCTTAAAAACAATACGGTTTGGAAGATAAAAATCAATACAAGAATGCTGATGGTGCGTGTGAGTACATTGGCACGTTTCCATTGTTGTTTTATACTGTCTAACACTAGCGTAAAATGATTTTTGTGATCACTTCTTTACGAAGTTCTTCGTTAATTAGATTAATTATTTTTTCTTTTCCAAAGCTTAATTCCTCTCGAAGTACAGCAGAAGTTAAGGTTACATAGAGTGTTTTTTGACGTATTTGAATATCCTTCGTGTAACTAGTTACTCCATTGCCCATAAGTTTTTCCCAAGCAGCTTTAATATCAAGTTCTTCAATACCTCTATCCAAACGATTGTGTTTTAAAACATCGCCTAAAATACTTCTTACTAAATTGGGTTTGTATTTACGGTAACTCATAGTGCAAACTTACGTTTTTTTTTATAACAATACTATATTGAATAATACCCAATTATTACCTTACAGATAAGTCTGTTGTCTTGCGCCTTTCAACGAAGCGGTCTTAGGTCTTTTAATGGTTTTTTAGTAAATATTTAATGACTTCTGCTGCAGCATGCAAACCAAAAACAGCAGGCATGTAGCTTATAGTTCCGTAATAAGATCGTTTGTAATCACTGCCATCGGTCAGTTCAAGGCTTTCTAAATCTTGAGCTTCTGTAGAGTAAACAGCACGTATTCCTTTGTTTACTCCTTTTTTGTTGAGCTCCTTACGTATTTTTCGAGCCAAAAGGCATTGTTTGGTATTGTGAATGTCGGTTACTTGTACTTTAGAAATATCCATTTTTCCACCAGCTCCCATAGCGCTAACTATTTTGATGTGTTTGCGTTTAGCGGCAACCAACATGTTTATTTTGGGCTGAATGCTGTCAATACAATCTACAATCCAATCGTATTTTGGGTCAATTAAAGTGCTGATTTCTTCGGGATTTTGAAAAGTAGCAATAGTTGTGATATTCAGTTCAGGATTGATATCCAATAATCGGTTTTTAAGAACTGCTGTTTTGGACAGTCCAATTGTACTGTTAAGTGCTAATAGTTGTCTGTTGATATTGGTTTTGTCGATGGTGTCTCCATCTACAATAGTGATGTTTCCAATGCCTGCGCGCACAAGCGCTTCTGCAGCATAACTACCTACACCTCCAATACCAACTACGAGTATGTTTGCGTGGTTTAAAATGGTAATACCCTGCTCTTTAATTAATAATTCGGTGCGTTGTAAAAAATGGTTCATTATGATTTAAATACGGCTTTAAAATTTGTAACTAATTCTTTTTTTAATGCTGGCAAAGATACATTTAATTGTTTTGCAGCGCTAGTATAAATAGTTTGAATATTGATATCACTAGTATCAGTTTCTAAAAATAATAGTTGCATATTAATACCTTCTAATAAATTGTTATTGCTAAGGATATGCCTTCCGTAGGACAAGTAAAAACCATGTTTTTGGAGTTGTTTTCCCAATATGTTGTTCTTGTTGAAACCGTGTATAATCATTATGATATCAGGATGCTGTTTTTTTAAAGCGATAAGCTTGTCAAAGGCTTTTACGCAATGTATTATCATTGGTTTAGCTGTGTTTTTGGCTAGTTGAATTTGTTTGTTGAATACTTCTTGTTGGAGTTCAAAATTGGTATCACATACTTTATCTAATCCACATTCCCCAATAGCAAGGCATTGTGATGATTTAATGTGTGTTTCAATTTGTTTTAAGTCTGTATTAATTTGTTCGGAATTAATAAACCAAGGATGAATTCCGATACTATAATATAGTACATTTTTAAAATTGTTTAGATCTTGGTTAAATATACTTACTATATTGTTGTTAGTTTCTTTATGATGTGTATGAAGATTGATAAAAGGAAACACTACAATTCGTTTTTACTTGGTTTTTGGCCATTCATCATAAGGTATGCTTTGAGCAATTCATCTATTTCGCCATTCATTACCGCATCTACATTAGTTGTTTCGTAGCCAGAACGAACATCTTTTACGAGTTTATAAGGGTGCATCACATAATTACGAATTTGCGAACCGAAATCAATTTTCTTCTTATTAGCTTCTATTTCGTTACGTTTTGCTAATTTTTTTTGCAATTCAATTTCGTATAATTGCGATTTTAATAGTTGCATTGCCTTGGCTTTATTCTCAAGTTGTGAGCGTGTTTCTGAATTTTCAATCATTATTCCCGATGGTTTGTGACGTAGGCGTACTGCGGTTTCTATTTTATTAACACCTTGACCTCCTGCACCACTACTACGCATGGTTTCCCAAGAAATATCAGCAGGATTAATGGCTATTTCGATACTGTCATCGGCGAGTGGATATACATATACAGAAGCAAAGGATGTGTGTCTCTTGGCATTACTATCAAAAGGGGAAATGCGTACCAAGCGGTGGACGCCATTTTCTCCTTTGAGATATCCAAAAGCATATTCACCAGCTATTTCTATAGTTACTGTTTTAACACCAGCTACATCACCTTGTTGGTAGTTGAGCTCTTTGACTTTATAGTTGTTGTTTTTTGCCCACATTAAGTACATGCGCATCAACATTTCTGCCCAATCACAACTTTCTGTTCCTCCAGCGCCTGCAGTTATTTGGAGTACGGCACTTAGATTGTCACCTTCATTGGAAAGCATGTTTTTGAATTCAATGGCTTCTATTTCTTGAGTCAATTGTTTGTAAAGCTCCATGACTTCTGCTTCAGTAGCTTCTTTTTCTTTATAAAAGGTATAAGTAATCTCTAGTTCTTCATAAAGGGCTACTATATTAGTATAGGCATCTATCCATTGTTTGAGATTTCTTATTTTGCGTTGCGTTGCCTCTGCTTGCTTAGAATCGTTCCAAAAATCAGGATTGTATGTTTTTTCTTCTTCGTTGTTGAGTAGTGTTTTTTTACTTGCTAAGTCAAAGATAGTGGTTTAAAGCGTTGATTTGAACTTTTAAAGTAATGATATTTTCAGTAGTTATCATAATTCAATTTTTTAGATTTCAAAGATACATTTTTTCTGTTATAAACAATTCACATCATTTTGTTAATAAATAATACAATAAATACAGTAAGTATTGCAAAATTTATTATCTTTGTAAAGTCTATTAATGACAATTTTTAAATTAAAACAATTAAAACAATTAACATGAAAAAAGTATTATTTTTCGTAGCTCTAGCTTTTGGAGGTTCAGCAATGGCTCAAGATGTCGCTACACAAGAAGTTGGTAAGTGTTACAAGCGTTGTACAACGCCAGATGTATTCTCTAACCAAGATGTAACGGTTCAAACAAAACCAGCTTACAAAGTATTAAAAGTAGTTCCAGCTAATTATGAAACAGTAACTGAAAAAGTATTAGTTAAAGAAGCTAGTAAAAAACTAAAAGTAGTTCCTGCGGTTTGGGGTACAAAAACTGTATCTTACACAAAATCAGTAACAGGTTCTACATTAAAAGTTGTTCCTGCTACTTTCGCTAACGGTTCACAAACTGTTGAAGTAAAACCAGAATCTGCACGTTGGGAAATGACTGATGTACCGCCATCAGAATGTCAATCTGCTGATCCTAATGACTGTCGTTACATGTGTTATAAAGCAATCCCTGCTGAATACAAAACTATAGCTACAAAAGAATTAGCTTCTGATGCATCAGTTCAAAGTACTCCAGGAGGACAAGCTACTGGTACTTACACAGTAAAAATAGTAACTACTCCAGCAAAAGTTGAAGAAGTTCCTGTTCCTGAAGAATATTCAACTATCAAAAAGACAGTATTAGTAAAAGATGCATATACTACAGAAGAAGTAATTCCTGCAGTATTTACAACTGTTTCTAAACAAGTATTAGTAACTAAAGGTGGTACTTCATTAAAAGAAGTTGACTGTAAATTAGTAACTTATAATGCATTGCCAATTAACTGGAATTCAGGTTCTGCTACTTTAACAAGTGCTGCAAAAAACATTATCGATACACACTTAATGAAAGCGTTAAACGATAACCCTGGTTCTAAAATGGAAATTGCTTCTCATACAGATTCAAGAGGTTCAAAAACTTCTAATCAAGCTTTATCAGAAAGAAGAGCAAAAGCAGTTGCTGACTACTTAATTTCTAAAGGAGTTAATTCTTCTCGTTTAGTAGCTAACGGTTACGGTGAAACGCGTCTTAAAAACAGATGTAAAGATGGTGTTTCTTGTACAGAAGAACAACACGCTGTAAACAGAAGAACTGAATTTAGAATTATCAACAACTAATATTGTTGAAAATATAAATCATAAAGAAAGGCTGTTCATTTTGAACAGCCTTTCTTGTTTTCTAACATTAAGTAAAACTAAAGTCTAGCACGATATTGAGCGGTACTTTCAAAAATATGTTTTAAAATAGCTCTTTCAGTATCGTTAAATACTTGTTCTCTGCGTTTCATTACTGCTTCGGCAACTTCATAGGCTTTTTTAAGGTTGTATTCTTTAAGTCCTTGTTTTCCTCCCCAAGTGAATGAAGGAATGAAATTTTTAGGGAATCCACTACCAAAAATATTGGCAAAAACACCAACGACTGTTCCTGTGTTAAACTGTGTATCTATGGCACACTTAGAATGATCTCCGAGCATTAGGCCACAGAATTGTAGTCCTGTTTTTTGAAAATGTTCAGCTTCATAATTCCATAATTTTACTTCACTATAATCATTCTTTAAATTCGAATTGTTTGAACCTGCACCAATGTTACACCATGCGCCTATTACAGCATTTCCAAGGTAACCGTCGTGACCTTTGTTGCTGTTCTCAAAAAACACCACATTACTTATTTCTCCACCTACTTTGCAATTAGGTCCAATAGAAGTGTTTTTGTAGATCTTGCTCCCCATTTTTAGAATTGATTTTTCACCTAATGCAAATGGACCACGAACTAAACTACCATCCAATATTTTGCTATTTTTAGCAAGGTAGATAGGACCTTCTAAAGCATTCAGTACAACGTGTTCAAGTGTAACACCTGCTTCAATAAATATTTGAGAGGAATTCGTTGCTTTTACATGGTTTGGAATAGGTTCCGAATTTCGATTTGCAGTAAGTAATTCAAAATCATTTATAAGTTCTTCGCCATTGAAACTAAAGATGTGCCAAGTGTGCTCTAGTCTTTTTATAGGTTTAGCATATTGAATATGCTCTTTGTCTTCTAAAGGCTTTTTTTCCTCTTCTTTAGCATAAAAAGCAATGAGAACTTCGTCTTTGTAAAGCGCTTGATTTTCTTGTAATGATTTAACTGCCTTGACCAAGTCTAAGTTTGGAAAAACAGATCCATTAATCATAATATTGTTTTCAAACAATACCAAAGGATATTTTTCGGTTAAATAATCTTCAGTAATTATGGTAGTAGTACTATTTAATAGGTGCTCCCATTTTTCTTGCAGTGTCATTATACCACAGCGTATTGCTGCTACTGGGCGTGTGTAAGTGAATGGTAATAGGTTGTCTCGTGTTTCTCCGTCAAATAAAATATAATTCATACGTTGTATTTATTTTTGTAAAAGTAATCAAAATACATAAAAAAAAGCCATCTTTTATAAAAGATGGCTTTAATTAATACACTAATTGTATTATTATTTTTTGAACTTTGCGTATTTAGTTTTGAATTTGTCAATACGCCCAGCTGTATCTACTAGTTTCATTTTTCCTGTGTAGTAAGGGTGTGATGTTCTAGAAATCTCTAGTTTGAATAATGGATATTCAACACCATCAACTTCTAAATTTTCTTTTGTTTCACATGTAGATTTAATTAAAAATACATCATTGTTTGACATATCTTTGAATGCTACCATTCTGTAATCTTCTGGGTGTATTCCTGCTTTCATATTCGTATTGCTTATATAATCTTATATCTTATTTCGAGGGGCAAATTTAAAACTATTTTTTTAATAAGCTAATGTTTTTTACAAAATATTTATTCTTTTTATAAAAAAATAATCATTTAAATAAATACCTTTGCATGCAAATATAATAAAAATAGTTTTGAAAAAGAAAAAACGTGTTGTTGTAGGACTTTCAGGTGGAGTAGATAGTAGTGTAGCCGCTTATTTGCTCAAAGAGCAAGGTTATGATGTTATCGGTCTTTTTATGATCAATTGGAAAGATGATTCGGTTACTATTTCTGATGAATGCCCTTGGCTAGAAGATAGTAATGATGCTATGTTGGTTGCAGAAAAATTAAATATTCCATTTCAGGTGGTAGATTTGAGTGAGCAGTACCAAGAACGTATTGTTGATTATATGTTTGCTGAATATGAAGCAGGTCGTACACCAAATCCTGATGTGCTTTGTAATCGTGAAATTAAATTTGATGCTTTTATGAAAATAGCATTAAGTCTTGATGCAGATTATGTAGCTACTGGACATTACTGTAGAAAAGGTGTGTTAGGAGATGATAATAAAACCTATCAATTATTAGCAGGAGTAGATGGCAATAAAGATCAATCGTATTTTTTATGTCAATTGTCTCAAGAACAACTTGCCAAATCACTATTTCCTATAGGAGAATTGACTAAGCCAGAAGTGCGTAAAATAGCACACGAACTAGATTTGATAACAGCAGATAAAAAAGATTCACAGGGGCTTTGTTTTATTGGAAAAGTGTGTTTGCCAGATTTTTTGCAACAAAAATTAAAACCAAAAGAAGGGAATATTATTAAAATACCGAGTGATTCACCATTATATAAAAATATAACGCAAGTTTTTGAATCTAAAGCCGATGAATTAGCTTATAAATCGCGACATATTGTTTATAAAGAATCAGATGGTACTGTTGTTGGGAAGCACCAAGGGGCGCATTATTTCACTATAGGACAACGTAAGGGTTTGGCAGTAGGAGGGATGAAAGAACCACTTTTTGTGATAGCTACGGATACTGAAACCAACACAATTTATACAGGAGAAGGAAAACAACACTCAGGATTGTATGGAACGGTGCTTTACATACCTAATGAAGATTTGCATTGGGTGCGACCAGATTTAGCTTTAAAGGCAGAAGAAAAACTTAAAGTCAAAGCGCGAATACGCTATAGACAAGCTCTAGTAGAAGCTGTGTTGTACCAGTTTGAAAAGGGATTATATGTTGAGTTTGATGTAGCGCAATCAGCAATTACCGCAGGACAATTTGCTGCTTGGTATCTTGCTGATGAACTTATAGGAAGTGGCGTTATTGCATAGTATAGCGAATTATGATAAAAATATTTAAAATAAAACTACTATGAGTATTGAATTAAAATCAACACTAACTTGCCCAGAATGTGGACATAAAAAAGAGGAAGAAATGCCAACAGATGCTTGTCAATTTTTCTATGAATGCAACAATTGTAAAGTAATACTAAAACCAAATGAAGGAGACTGCTGTGTTTATTGTTCCTTTGGAACAGTTCCTTGCCCACCAATACAAGAAGATAATTGCAAAGATACATGCTGTTAAGTTTATTTAAGTTTTGAAATCAAGTCGCTTAATAGCTATATTTATTGCTCTTGTTGTTTTGAGTTGGGTTATTTATTTAACTTTTACAAAATTTAATTTGAACGTAAAATACACACGAGGTCAAAAAATAGATAGTTTACACGGTGTTTATGTTTATTATAATGGGAAAACACAAAATGTATCTGGTCGAAATTTAGTAAATGGTTATAATTTAGGACTGAACTATCAATGTGTTGAATTTGTAAAACGTTACTACTTTTAGTATTTGAATCATAAAATGCTGATAGTTATGGACATGCCAAAGATTTTTTTAATAAAAATATAGCCGATGGACAGCTGAATATTATAAAAAAGTTTATATTAGCAGATATATTATATCTTATGACCAATTAAAACTTAATATCTCATGAAAAATATTTTAGCATTAATCGTACTCTTTTCTTTTTTTAATGGATATTCACAAAGTTTATCTAATCAAGAAAAAACACAATTGAAGAGTTTAAATATTACTACTGAAAATTTAGATTTATCTAATTTTACTGTTCAAAAAAAATTAAATGATATTTTAAAACTTGAAAGAAAACGAATGACAAACATAACGGTTGCAATTGTATTAACTTCGTTAGCAGCTTCGACGGTGATTTTTGCAGGAAATTTTAACAAAAAAGATGTTAGATCAAATACTTTTAGAGGGATTGCGCTATCTCAAAGTGCTATTTTTGCGGCGGCTACAATACCCTTGTGGTTAGCATCAAATAAACGAAAAAAAGAAAGAAATAGATTGATAAAGAAGCTTAATGAATAGCTGTTTTACGACTTCTTATAATCAATCGTAATGCTTCTTTTTTGCTCAAGTTACTGAGTGCTGTTTTATTTACAAAATCAATAACCCAAGCAGGATTCGTTTTACTGTACTCTCTAAGAATCCAACCGATTGCTTTATTGATAAAAAATTCATTTGAACCGAGAAGTGAATCAATAATATAAACTAAAAAAGCAGTATCCAATTCATCTTTATATTTGAGCTGAAATAGTAGTGCGGAACGTTGGAGCCAAATATTGTTTGAAGCAAGCCAACGCTGAATGATTTTGTCTCTTTCTTGTGGAAATTGCTTAAAATAGGAACTTACAAGTTTTGTTGCAATAAAATCTACGGTGTCCCACCACGATTTGTTATTAATCATAAATTCCAGTAGTTCAATGTCGTTTATTTGAAATTGATTGGAATATTTGAATACGAATTCTTGTGCAAAATAGTGGTATTCTCTCTTGTTTTCTTTCCAAAGTAATGTTGTTATCTGTTTTAACTCTTTTTTTGGAGGTAAATATTTTTTGACAAGAAAAGGTTGTTGAATTTTGCGTCTTTTGGGTGTTTTGATGCCATAAAACGCAAATTTATTTTTCATATATGCTTGCTGACCAATCGCAATATCAGAATTAGCATGCGATTCAAATGCTGATTTTAGTGTGTTTATGTAAGTGTTCATATTGACAATAAATAATGTTTAATAAAAAAACGCAATACAATTGAACAGATTGTATTGCGTTTTTTATAATTTTCACTGAGATAGTATTAATAATTTCTCAGAGACTAAGCTGATTATTTTGCGATATTTACAGCGCGTGTTTCGCGTATTACAGTCACTTTTACCTGACCAGGATACGTCATCTCAGTTTGTATTTTTTGTGATATTTCAAAAGATAAACGAGCTGCTGTAGCGTCATCTACTTTTTCACTTTCTACCATCACACGAAGTTCTCTACCGGCTTGTATAGCGTAGGCTTTTTGTACACCTGTAAAGCCAAAAGCGACATCTTCAAGATCTTTTAGACGTTGAATGTATGAATCCAATACTTGACGTCTTGCTCCGGGTCTTGCTCCAGAAATAGCATCACAGACTTGTACAATAGGAGCGTAAAGTGATTTCATTTCTACTTCATCGTGATGGGCTCCAATAGCATTACAAATAACATCTTTCTCTCCGTATTTTTCTGCCCATTGCATACCTAAAATAGCATGTGGTGTTTCTGCTTCTTCAGTTGGTACTTTACCAATATCGTGTAAAAGACCAGCACGTTTAGCTAGTTTTGGGTTCAATCCTAACTCTGATGCCATAGTGCCACATAATTTGGCTACTTCGCGAGAGTGTTGTAATAAATTCTGACCATAAGAAGAGCGGAATTTCATTCTACCAATCGTTTTTATCAATTCAGGATGTAAACCGTGAATACCTAATTCTACAACAGTACGTTTTCCTACTTCTGCAATTTCTTGATTGATTTGTTTTGTGGTTTTATTTACAATTTCTTCTATACGTGCAGGATGTATTCTTCCGTCTGTAACCAAGCGGTGCATAGATAGTCTTGCAATCTCACGACGTACAGGGTCAAAACAAGAAAGTATAATAGCCTCTGGTGTATCATCTACTATTATTTCAACTCCTGTTGCAGCTTCTAATGCTCTAATGTTTCTACCTTCACGACCGATAATACGTCCTTTTACATCATCAGATTCCAAATTGAATACAGAAACACAATTTTCTACAGATTCTTCTACACCAATACGCTGAATGGTGTTGATGATAATTTTTTTAGCATCTTGTTGTGCTGTTAGCTTAGCTTCTTCCATTGTGTTTTGGATATAAGCTAAAGCATCTGTTTTGGCTTCTTCTTTTAGAGATGTTACCAATTCTTTTTTTGCTTCGTCAGCAGATAAACCAGAAATTGTTTCTAATTTTTCTATCTGTTTGCGATGTGTTTTTTCTACTTCGGTATTTTTTTTGTCTAAAAATTCTAATTTATAATCAAAGTCTTTTTCCTTTGCTTCAAGGTCTTTATTGAGACGTGTTGTTTTTTGCACTTCTTTATTAAGATTTGCTTCTTTGTCACGGACACGTTTTTCAATATCGCTTATTTTGCGTTCTCTATTGCTTATTACTTTTTCGTGCTCAGACTTGAGCTCAATAAAGCGTTCTTTAGCCTGTAAGTATTTTTCTTTTTTGATACGTTCGCCCTCTTTATTAGCATCTTTTATAATGCGCGAAGCGTTTTTCTTAGCTTTGTTGACTAAGCTATTGGCACTTCCTTTTGCTAAGAATTTGCTTATAAAAAATCCGATTGCTATTCCTACGACAGCAGCTATTATTGTATAAAGTATTAAATTTTCCATGTTGTTATTTTTTTGATATAAAAAAAGCCTACACTAATTGGTTTTTATAAAACTCGTATTATAACAAGTTTAGGATTAACTAGTAGATCAAGTATCTGCCTACAAGGACAGCACGCTTTAACTACTAAGACTCATCCTTTTTAATTTGATGGTGTTGAGTTTATCAAACAAAAATTAATGCAGGCAGTATTGTGATTATTATTTTAATGAACGTTTTACTTATTTATTCTTTTAGATGCAAATCAAGTAAACTATTAAGTGTTTTTAACTTCTCGTCGAGTATTGAGTTTTCTTCGTGACTGATGAAATCTTTCATTTCAAATTCTGTGGCCAATTGTATCAAACACATAGCTATAACATCTTGTTTGTCTTGCACTTCGTAATTTTCTTCATAAAACTTTAACATTTCATTAATCTTACGTTGTGCTTTGCGCATGCCTTCCTCTTGACTTGGGTCTATGAGCAAAGGGTATAAACGATCTGCTATTGCTATTCGTATTCGTATTTTTTCAGCCATTACAAAGAACTTTATTACTCATTCAAAGCGATAATACACTTATCTATTTCTTTAATCAATAAATTGATTTTATTTTTAGTTTCCTTGGCACCTTCATTACTACCTAAAATAGAGTTCGCAATTTTTGCGGCAAGCAACTGGTCTTCCAAATTATTAATTTGACTGTTCAGTTTTAACTGCTTGTTTGCTTGTATTTGAATTTGTTGCTTTAAACTTTCGTTTTGCTGCTTCAAACCCTCATAAGACAACAAAAGTTTTCTTAATTTTTCTTCTACAGAATGAATCAAAATTGTCTTGTTATCCATCATTGCTAATTCTTAATCACAAAAATATAAAAATTTTAGCTTTAATCAATCAATTTTACTTGCTATTTTCAAAAAATAATAAAAACGGAACGATTTTTGTCCTGTTTTACTTGATAATTATATACTTTAGCAAAACCAATTTAAACTTTTATGAAAAAGATAATACTAATATTTATTTATTTGTTTACCGTATCAATAAATGGACAAAACTACCCCCAAGATATGGGAAAACCTTTGGATATTCCATTACTTCTAGCAGGTACTTTTGGGGAGCTACGAGGCAACCATTTTCATTCTGGTTTGGATATTAAAACAAAAGGAATGGAGGGCTTAAAGGTTTATAGTGCTGCTGATGGCTATGTGTCTCGTATTAAAATTTCGCATGGCGGTTATGGTAAAGCATTGTATATTACTCATCCTAATGGATATACAACGGTTTATGGGCATTTAAAAAAGTTTGCTCCTAAAATAGAAAAATACATCAAAGCGAGGCAATACAAAAAAGAGAGCTATACCATACAAGTTTATCCTGAAGCAACAGCATTAACGGTTAGTAAGGGCGAGCTTGTAGCATATAGTGGTAATACAGGGGGCTCTCACGGCGCTCATCTACATTATGAAATACGTAAAACCAAAGGGGCAATACCACATAATCCTATGCTTTTTGGTATTGATATTAAAGATACACAAAAACCAATTGTAAAAAGTGTTCATATTTATCCGCTTTCTGAAGATGCTCAAATAAACCAAAGTAATGCTGTGGTGCAAGCTAATTTAAGTCAAAAAAAACTGGGCGATTTTACAGCAGATCCTATTCATGCTTATGGCAAAATTGGCATTGGTATTAATACCTACGATAAACAGGATGGCTCATACAACTGGAATGGTGTTTACAATATAAAAGTATTATTAAATGGTACACGTATTTATGAGCAAGAAGTTGATAAATTTCCTTTTGGAGAGACGCATTATATTAAACTATTACTCGATTATAAACGCTACATTAAATATAGAGCCTACGACCAGCGTCTGTTTGTGCTTCCTAATAATAAACTGAGTATTTATAAACATACAGCTACTGATGGTATTATCACTATTGATGAAGAAAAAAACTATCAAGTTACGGTTTTGATCAGTGATTTTAAAGGAAATACTAGTACTGTAAAGATTCCTATTGTAGGAGAAAATTTACCTTTGGTAAATAAAGTTGAAACTGAAAAAATAACACCAAATTACTTTGATAAAAATAACGTAAACTACATTAGAGGAGCGCATTTTACAGCTACTTTTGAGGAAAATACTTTTTATGATAATCTTTATTTTGATTACTCCGAAAACGATAGTTTAGTGACTTTGCATAACAATACAGTGCCACTTCGTAAACGTTATACAATTAATTTTGATGTTAGTAATTATACAGAAGCTGAGCGTAAACATATGTATATTGCTCAAGCCAATAGAAAAGGAAATTTTTATTGTTTAAGTACTAAGAAAAAAGATACTATTTTCTCTGCAAGAACAAAATCTCTAGGTTCTTTTAAACTGGATAAAGATACTATTAAACCAACGGTAAAACCACTTAATTTTGTTCAAGGAAAATGGTTGAGTAACTACAGACAACTTATTGTGAAGATAAAAGATAATAAATCGGGAATAAAATATTATCGTGCTACCATTAACGGAAAATGGATTCTCATGGAATATGAATCTAAAAAAAGAACACTAACCTATAATTTTAGTGATAATAAAACACGCTCAGGTAAACAAAACCTAAAAATAATAGTTTTGGATAATGCAGATAATAAAGTCATTTATAATACGTATTTTTACCGCAAAGAAAAGTAAAATGAAACAACTAATTGTGATTTTAATGTGCTTGCTCTCAAGTGCAATCCTAGCGCAATCTGCTGAAATAACAGGAGTAATTCAAGATAATCAAGGTGTTCCAATACCCTTAGTAACAGTACAGACTAAGTATAAAAATACCATAACAGACGATAATGGAATATTTGCTTTAGATCTTCCAGTGGATAAAGAAATCACCTTGACGTTTCGACATAATACATTCAATTCTTTTCAAAAAACATTACGACTTAAAGCAGGAGAAACACGTAGTTTGACTATTGTACTCCAGTTAAAAACAACTGCTATTGCAGAAGTTGTGGTCAGAGATAATCGTAAATCTGCTGAAGGTATTGTGACCGTTTCACGCGACATTGTTAAGGTCTCTCCAGGCGCCAATAGTGGTGTAGAAAGCATCTTAAAAACCTATGCCGATGTGAGTTCTAATAATGAACTAAGCACGCAGTACAGTGTTCGTGGTGGTAATTATGATGAAAATCTGGTATATGTAAATGGTATTGAAGTTTATCGCCCTTTTTTGGTACGCTCAGGACAGCAAGAAGGGTTGAGTTTTGTAAATACCGATTTGGTACAAAATGTACATTTTTCTGCTGGTGGTTTTCAAGCAAAATACGGCGATAAATTAGCATCAGTACTTGCTATTGATTATATCAAACCTAAAGCCTTTGGAGGTGCAGTATCTGCAAGTTTGTTAGGAGGAAGCGTTGCATTGTATAACAAAAAAAATAAATTTACATATTTATTAGGGTTGCGTTATCGTAATAATAGTTTGTTGGTAAAAAACAAAGATATTCAGGTTAATTACAAGCCTAATTTTACGGATTTTCAAGCGTTACTGACTTATAAATTTTCATCAAAATTCAATGTGGAATTTTTGGCAAATAGTGCTTTAAATAATTATAACTATCAACCTTATGCTCGTAAGGTGAATTTTGGTTCGTTGACTAATCCATTAGCCTTAGTGGTGCGTTATGAAGGTGCAGAGAAAGATCAATTCAAAACCTATTTTGGTGCTTTAAAAGGAAATTACAACTATAGTAAACATACACAGTTCAATTTCACTACAAGCGTTTTTCATAGTGTAGAATCAGAATATTATGATATTTTGGCGTATTATGGTTTAGGCGATGTCAATACCAATATAGGATCAGACCAATTGGGCGAGGTAGATTATGTTACAGGCATAGGTTCGCAGCTTAATCATGCACGTAATGATTTGGATGCATTAATTATTAAAAATGAACTAAAAGGGAAATACATTAAAAATAGCAATACACTAGCTTGGGGAGCGTATTTTACTACAGAGAATATCCGTGATCGTCAAGTGGAGTGGGAGGTTATAGATTCAGCAGGCTTTGCTGTACGTCCACCACATCACATTCCAAACACGCAACCTTATGATGCTTATACAGCGCCAATCACGCCGTATCAAAATATACATGCGCAGCATAATATTACTATTAATCGTTTTGGAGGCTATTTGCAATATAGCAAACGATTTTTTAAAAACGCAAATGAAATTTGGTATAACTTAGGTGCTCGTTTTCAGGCTTGGTCTGTACAAGGCGTTACAGATGCTATTACATCGCATGGTTTTATCAGTCCACGAGGGCAGTTTGCTATTAAACCTGATTGGGAGAAAGATATGCTTTTTCGATTTGCAGCAGGGCTTTATCATCAACCGCCTTTTTATCGTGAATTGCGCGATTATCAAGGAGCAGTGCATTCCAATGTGGACGCACAGCAAGCATTACATTTAGTACTTGCCAATGAATATAGTTTTGATCTTTGGGAACGCCCTTTTAAGTTGACTACAGAGGCGTATTATAAGAGACTAACATCGGTAAATCCGTATAATGTAGATAATGTACGGATTCGTTATCAAGCTACAAACAATGCAGAAGCTTATGTTTATGGTTTGAGTACGCGCTTGAATGGTGAGTTTGTTCCTGGTATTGAATCGTGGTTAAGTTTTGGATATATGAAGACCGAAGAAAACATAGCCAATCGTGGTTATATTCCGCGCCCTACCGATCAACGTTTAAAATTTGCTGTACTGTTTCAAGACTATATTCCAAATATGCCTGAATTCAAAATGTATCTTAATATGGTGTATAATTCGGGGTTACCTGGCGGTTCGCCTGCATATACTGACCCTTATGATTATCAAAATATATTACCTGATTATTTTAGAGCAGATATAGGATTTTCGTATCAAATAGTTGCTGAAAATAAGCAATTTAGTAAAGGTTGGAAATCAAAATTTAAAGCTATGAGTTTGGGAGTAGAAATATACAATATGTTTGATGCGCAGAATTCCATAACCAATACTTGGGTACGTGATGTATATTCTAAAGCAAGCTATCGTGTGCCAAACTATATGACGCCACGAACACTGAACGTGAAATTATCGTGTAGTTTTTAAATGATTTTAAGTATTCCTAATTATTTCGAACAACTTATCACTCATCACTCATCACCATTTATCATTTATTAATTTTCATAGTTTGCTAGAATAAAGTATCTTTGTTTTAAGGAAAAAAAATACTATGGCATTAAAACAATCTTTATTTTATAAATTATCGCAAAAACTATCGCCGCAACAAATTCAATTAATGAAATTGATACAGTTGCCAACGCAAGATTTTGAAGAGCAAGTAAACCAAGAACTTGAAGAAAATCCAGCATTGACTACTACAAATGAAGATGCTGACGATGATTTTGATCAAGCAGAAGAAGAACAGAAAGAAGAAGAAATCAATGTTGAAGATTTTTTGGCAGATGATGTTATTCCAGATTATAGAACACAGAGCAACAACTATAGTGTAGATGACGAAGATAGTCAAATACCTTATGCATCAGGAATTTCCTTTCCACAATTTTTAAAAAATCAACTCGCTACAGTTCGAATGGATGAACAAGAACGTGCTATTGCCAATTTCTTGATTGGAAGCATTGATGGTAGTGGCTATATTCGTAGAGATTTAGAAGATATTGTAGATGATTTAGCTTTTACCCAAAATGTATATACCGATGTAGAAACGGTTGTCAAAGTATTGAAAAAAGTACAAAAACTAGATCCTGCAGGAGTAGCAGCAAAAGACTTGAAAGAATGTTTAATATTGCAGTTAGAACGTAAAAAAAACACCGTAGCTATAGTACTTGCCAAGCGTATTTTGGAAGAATATTTTGATCATTTTGTAAAAAAACATTACAAAAAGATAATGGAATATTTTGATGTTGATGAGCCACAACTCAAAGAAGCCATTAAAGAAATAGAAAAATTAAACCCAAAGCCAGGTGGTTCTTATGCCTCGAACACAAAAATAGTAGAACATATAGTTCCTGATTTTTCCATACGTATAGTTGATGGCGAATTGCAACTGGCATTAAACAATAGAAATGCTCCCGAATTGCATATTTCTCGTGATTATGCAGAGATGTTTCAATCGTACAAAGACACTAAAGAAAAGACGAAATCTCAAAAAGATGCCGTTCAGTTTGTCAAACAAAAACTAGAAGGCGCAAAATGGTTTATTGAAGCGGTGAGACAACGCCAAAACACCTTGTATAATACCATGAAGGCTATTATGGATTATCAAAAAAACTATTTTTTATCAGGTGATGAGCAAGATTTAAAACCGATGATTCTCAAAGATATAGCAGAAAAAATAGGAATGGATATTTCTACTGTATCTCGTGTTGCAAATAGCAAATATGTGGATACACCTTATGGAACGAAGCTTATCAAATCATTTTTCTCTGAATCCATGAAAAACACGGATGGTGAGGATATCTCTACACGAGAAATTAAAAAAGAACTCGAAGAAATCATAAAAAATGAGTCGAAGAAAAAACCATTGACAGATGATAAATTAGCTGCTTTGCTCAAAGAGCGTGGTTACCCAATAGCACGACGTACGGTGGCAAAATATAGAGAACAGTTAGGATTTCCTGTAGCGAGATTGCGTAAAGAAATATAGTTTGGAAACAAAGCAGGATAATACTACATTTTATAAGCTGATTTCCTACTTGTTTCATCCAGTAGCAGTTCCTATTCAAACGGTGATTTTGTATTTTGTATTCAATTTGGACACCATTTCGACTGTATATAGAAACCGAATACTTATAGCAGTGTTTATTTTGACCTATTTAACACCAATTATTTATGTCTTTTTATTAAAAAATTTGGGAATAATTGAATCGATTCACTTATCTAAAATTGATGAACGTAAAAGACCACTGTTTTTTTTAATACTGATGCATAGTATTTTAGTATTCAGAGTATTTAGCAAGCAATCTTATTTTGATTTATATGTATTTTTTATAGCAGTGATTGCAACGCTGCTTATTGTTTATGTGTTGCTTTTTTTTAAACAAAAAATAAGTTTACACCTTTTGGGATTAGGCGGTATAATAGGTTTCTATATGGCATTGAGTTTGGTACACGAACAAAATTATTTGTTGCTTATCACGGTTTATTTTGCCTTGTCAGGCATTGTAGCTACTGTACGCCTTGCGCTAAAAGCACATAGTTATGAAGAGCTGTACCTTGGCTTTATCATTGGTATTTGTACACAGTTTGTGATAACTTCATATATGATAGTTTAGATATAGTTGATTATCAATTGTTTGCAAGGTGTTATTTTTTTTTAAATTATATTCTATAAGTTTAGAACTACTTTTTTTAAGAATCATTTCAATCTCGTTTTCAACAATTTTATGTATTTCTATGGTTAGTTAATTTCTAATCTTTTTTTCTCTTTTTTCTTTTATTAGGTTAATTAAAAACTATTGTTTATTTTTGCTGCAAATTATTAATGCTAAAATAAAATAACAAAATGGCAACAAATAGAACATTTACAATGCTTAAACCGGATTCAGTAGAAAAAGGAAACATAGGCGCAATATTAGAAAAAATCAATGCTGCAGGTTTTAGAATTGTAGCAATGAAAATGACACAAATGACACGCCGTGATGCAGAAGCATTTTATGCTGTACACAGCGAAAGACCATTCTTTGGCGAATTGGTAGAATATATGACTAGAGGTCCTATTGTTGCTGCTATTTTAGAAAAAAATAATGCTGTTGAAGATTTTAGAACATTAATCGGAGCGACCAATCCTGCAGATGCTGCAGAAGGTACAATCCGTAAACTGTATGCTGCTTCTATTGGAGAAAACGCCGTACACGGTTCTGATAGCGATGAAAATGCTGCTATAGAAGGCGCTTTTCACTTCTCAGGAAGAGAACAATTTTAATACAATACGATACTATTATATAAAAGTCGCACACTTGTGCGACTTTTTTTTTAACAAAATTTTAATACTGTTTTTTGTTAAAGTTCTGTTACTATTTCTACTAGTTTCCGTCTTATTAATATATTTGTACTAATAATTAAATAAAAATATTTTATGTTTAAAACTATTTTATCAGCAGTTTTGTTTTTGTTTCTAAGTGCCGCACAAGCACAACAAATTCATGCAGATGCACCAAAAAAAACCGCTCCATATCAAGCGTCACGAACCAAAGTGAATGATTTGGTTCATACTAAGCTTAAAGTGAATTTCAATTTTGAAAAACGCGAAATGCCTGGTGAAGAATGGGTTACTTTAACACCTCATTTTTACCCTACTAATACCGTGACATTAGATGCGAAATCAATGCGTATTAAT